>QHTX01000138.1:16061-18896 GCA_003220975.1 Gemmatimonadota bacterium
CAAGCCGGCGTACGTCAGCCTCGATACGGCGTGGGTGAGCGATCGCCCGTTGTGCTACCTCGCGAGCGGCAAGCCCGCCGTCGTGCAGCACACTGGCCCGAGCCGGATCCTGCCAGACGCTGAAGGCCTCGTCCGCTTCCGCAGCATCGAAGAAGCCGCGCGGGCGCTGGCCGCCGTCGAAGCCGACTACGAGCGGCACTGCCGGCAGGCTCGCGCCCTGGCCGAAGAGCAGTTCGACGCCCGGCGGGTGGTCGCGCGGGTGCTGGAACGGGCACTCGACCGACAGGCGAGGTCCGTCGCATGACCGAAGCGCTCGACCTCCAGAGCGATGTCCGGTACGCGCTCGAATGGCGCAGCGAGCCGGGGTGGACCGAGCTGCGCTGCGCGCTGCGCGAGCTGCTCGGCGGCGTCGATCCCACCGAGCGCGTGGTGGCGCTCCGACACCTCAAGGAGAAGGTCCTTCGGCTGGAGTTCGCCCCCGGGACCCCGTGGCGATCGGTCGTGGTCAAGCGGCTGGAGCCCGCCGTCGCGCAGCGCAACCAGCTGGTCGCTACACGGTGGCTGCCCACGCTGGGGCTGGGTGATCGGTGTGCGCGCCTGCTGGGCGTGGCGGCCGACCGCGGCGGCCGCAGCGTCTGGCACATCTCCGAAGACCTGGGCGAGGAGACGCTCGCCGCGCGCCCCACGGCGGCGCGCGTGGAGGCGACGGTCGACCTCATCGCCCAGCTCCATGCGAGGGCCGCCCCCCATGCTATCCTGCCGGACGTGCGCCGCTACGCGCTCGACCTCGGGCTGCCGTACTTCACGTCGAACGTCCGCGACGCCATCACCGCGCTCGAGGCGCTCCGGAGCCATGGGATCAAGGCGCCCCCCGAGTACGCGGGGCTCCCGGACCGTCTGCTCGAGCGGTTGTGCACGCTCCTGGCCGACGCACCGCGCCGGGCCGCGGTCTTCGAGGAGGCGGCCGGGCCGGACACGCTGCTCCACGGCGATCCGTGGACGATCAACGCGTTCGTGGAGGCCACGCCCGACGGACTGCGCGCACGCCTGGTCGACTGGGACCGCGCGGGCGTGGGCCCGTTCAGCTACGACCTCTCGACGTTTCTCTTCCGGTTCCCGCCAGCCGAGCGGCCGGGGATCCTGGAGCGCTACCGGCGGGCCTTGGCGCGGGCCGGTTGGCACCTCGCCCCGACGCCCCAGCTTCAGGTCCTCTTCGATACGGCGGAGCGCGCGCGCTACGCCAACCGCGTCATCTGGCCGGCCCAGGCCCTCCTCGCGGAGCGCGCCGCATGGGGATTCCCGGAGCTCGCAGAAGTCGAGCGCTGGTTCGAGGCGCTCGATGGGTCGCGGCCATGATCGCGCTGATCGCCGTACCAGCGTTGCAAGGGCAAGGGCCGATTCGGTCGCGCTGCGCCGGCCGGGGTCGACGATCTACGTCGCGTGGACCCAGAGCCGGTCGGGCTACTTCACCGGGGACGGCAGCTTCGACCTGGGCCGGGATCTCGGGCGAGACCTCTTTGTCGACCGACCGGCCAACGTCCTGTTGGTGAAGGTCACCTATTGGATCAGCAGGTAACGCTCATGGCTCGTCCACACCGTTGGCTCTGCTTGCTGCCTTTCGTACTTGCCGTCGCGCCGCGACCGGCGGCGTCGCAGGTGGGTACCACCACCGATATCCTCACCGGCACCGTCACAGGCCCGGACAGCCAGCCCCTCGCGGGTGCCATCGTCCAAGTCACGTCGGTCGAGACCCGGGTATCGCGCCAGCGAACCACCGACGCGCACGGGCGGTTCACCATAGTCTTTCCCGACGGGGGCGGGCGCTACGAGCTGACGGCGCGTTTCATCGGCATGGACCCGGTGCAGATCACGGTCGCTCGCCAGGCGGACGAAGACCGGATCGAGGCCACCATCCGCATGGGGCTATTGGTGGTGGCGCTCGAGCCCGTGACCGTCAGCGCCCGGTCCGGCTCTCGGAGCGAGCGCGCCGGGCCGGGTGGGAACGATCGGAATTTCAATCCGGAGCAGCTGGCGCGCACGCCCATCGACGTCTCCGACGTGAACACCGTTGCGGCGCTGCAGCCCGGGGTGCTGGGGATCCGTGGAAGCGACTCGACGGCGACCGCCTTCTCGGTCGCCGGACAGCGGCCTACCGCAAACAACATCACCCTGGACGGCATGTCGTTCGGCTCGGGGAGTGTACCCCAGGACGCCGTCCGCTCGATCCGGGTCATCACGAACTCCTACGACGTGGCCCGCGGCCAGTTCTCGGGCGGCCTCGTCGCCTCGACGACGCGCGGCGGCACGAACGTTCCCCAGGGCTCGTTCACCTATGCGCTGCGCGACCGCTCGGTCGCGTGGGGCGAGGTCACGTCGTCGCCGTTCGGCCAGGGCATGACGCAGAACCAGCTGGGCGGGGGCATGGGCGGCCCGCTCATCCCCAACAAACTATTCGTCTTCGCGGCACTCCAGGGCCGCTGGCGCGGCCAGCCACTGCCCTCGCTCGTCACCGCCGATCCTAGCACGCTCGCGTGGTTAGGGGTCAGCCCGGATTCCGCAGCGCGCTTCGTCGCCCTGGCCAGCGCGACCGGAGCCCCCGTTGAGATCTCTGGCCGCTCCGGGGACCGCGCCACCAACAACACCCTCGGGCTGCTGCGCCTCGATTGGCAGGCGAACGACGTTCACACCCTCACGCTCCGGCTCGACGGCAGCTGGGAGTCCCAGGAGCCGACGCGCGTCGGGAGCCTCGCGCTCCCCGCGACGGGTGGAACGCGCACGATGGGCGGCGGCGGTGTCATGGCCTCGCTTACCTCGTACTTCGGCGGACACTTCATC
>QHTX01000138.1:18910-21815 GCA_003220975.1 Gemmatimonadota bacterium
GTGGCGCGCCAGCGCCGGGATGTCCGCGCCTTCCTCACGCTGCCGTCCGGGTTCGTGGACGTCGGATCGACCCTGCCGAACGGCGGTCAGACCGTGGTGGCGCTGGCGTTCGGCGGCAACAGCGGGCTGCCCCAGCACACCAACAACGGCAGCCTCGAGCTCGCCGACGAGTTCTCGTGGTTACCGGGCGCCACGGCCCATCGCCTGAAGGTCGGCGTTGATGTGATCGGGACACGGCTGGAGGAGAACCAGACGGGGAACCAGTTCGGGACATTCATCTACCCGTCGCTCGCGGCATTCGCAGCGGACAGCCCGGCGATGTTCACGCGGACACTCGTGCCGCGAGTCCGTCCGGGGACAGCGTGGAACGGCGCGGTGTACGCGGGCGACACCTGGCGCGTGGGCGGGGGCTTGCGGCTGACGTACGGCGCTCGGCTTGAAGCGGCGCATTTTAGCGACGCCCCGCCCTACAATCGCGCTGTGGATTCACTGTTCGGGGTGCGCACCGACCGGATCCCGAGCGAGGTGCACGTGTCGCCCCGCCTCGGCTTCACCTGGGCCTCGGGAGACGGATCCGACGGGCCGCAGACGACGTTCCTGCGCGGCGGCGTGGGCGACTTCCGCAGCCTGACGCCGACCGCGCTGTACGCCGCCGCGCTCAGCGCCCCGGGGCTGTCGAGCGCGCAAACCCAGCTCATCTGCGTCGGCTCGGCCGTGCCGACGCCCGATTGGTCGCTGTACGCCCAAGACCCATCCACGATTCCGACGCAGTGCACGGACACCGCCACCGCGGTGACCCTGACTCCCACTCCGAGCGTGACGGCCTTCGCCCCCGACTTCGCCGCGCCCCGCGCCCGCCGCGCGTCCCTCGCGCTGCTGCACCGGTTCGGCAGCAGTAACTACTGGGTGACGCTCGAGGGAAACTACGCGCGTGGAGTGAGCCAGTACGGCTTCCGCGACTTGAACCTCGTGGCGACGCCGCGCTTCACGCTTCCGGACGAAGCCGGCCGCCCCGTCTATGTGCCAGTCGACTCGATCGTCCCGACCACGGGCGCCGTGAGCTCCGTCGGGTCACGCATCCATCCCGAGTTCGGCGACGTGCTGCTCGTGGGCTCCGATCTCCAGTCGGACACGAAGCAGCTTATCCTCAGCTTCACGGGCGCGACGCGGTGGGGCGCTTCGTTCCGGCTGGGGTACACGCTCACGCGCGCCCGCGACCAATCGTCCTACTCGTGCTGCTCGGCGTCGGCCGGGTTCGCGGCCCCGACGACGGCCGGCGACCCGAACGCACGCAAGTGGGGCACGAGCGGCCTGGAGCGGCGTCACGCGTTCGTGGGCACCGTCACGCTCCCGGTGACGCGGGGGCTCGAGGTCAGCGCGATCGGCAACTTCATGTCGGGAGCCCCGTTCACGCCGATCGTCGGGTCCGACATCAACGGCGACGGCGCCAAGAACGACCGCGCCTTCATCTTCAATCCCGCGCTGACGGCGGACACCGCGATCGCGAACGGCATGCAGGCGCTGCTCGCGACGGCCCCGTCTGCCATCCGCAGGTGTCTCCGACGCCAGCTCGGCGGGATCGCCGCGCGCAACTCGTGCACCGGTCCCTGGCAGGCCTCGCTCGATTTGCAGGTCAACTGGCGACCCGAGTGGTTCGGGCTCGACCGGCGGCTTACAATGTCGCTCCTGACGGTGAACCTGCTGGGGGGCCTGGACGAGTGGCTCCACGGCCGCGCGCAACTGCGTGGCTGGGGCTACGCCCCTGCCCCCGACCCCGTGCTGCAGTATGTGCGCGGCTTCGACCCGACGACGAACCAGTTCCGCTACGCCGTGAACGGGCGATTCGGCGGCATTGCCAGCGCCAGCGGCGGCGTCACCGTTCCGTTTCAGATCGCGCTTCAGGCGCACCTGGCGGTTGGACCCGGACCGATCCGTCGAACACCGCGCGGCGTCCGGCAAGCGGCTGCGAGCCTGCCCGCGCCAGCTCTCCCCACCAACCCTATCACCGCGATCCTCGGCCTGCGGGATTCGTTCGGCTGCACGCCCGACCAAGCCGCCCAGCTGCGGGCGATCGCCGACTCGCTCGACGCGCGCAACCGCCTGCTCCCCGAGTCGCTCGATGCCGGCGTGCAGCTCGCCGCAGCGCGGGACAACGCCCGGTGGGCGCTCGAGCGCGCGCGCGCGGTGCTCACTCCCGCGCAATGGAACAAGCTCCCCGATCCGCTCAAGGCTCCCGGACCGGCCTTGAACGATTAGGCGGGGCTCGCTCACACCGCCGTCAGCCCGCTGACATCCTCCGGCCGCGCGAGATGCACGTGCGCCACCCTGCGTCCCCGCGCCAGCAGGGCGCGCACGTCGCCGCGCGCCTGGGCGCGCTTCAGTCGGCCGAACGTCGTGCCCATCTCGGGCACTGCGGCGTCTTCGGCGTCGTCCGCGGTGACAACGAGGAAGAGGCCGGTGTTCGGGCCGTGCAGCTGCCCGGTGGAGTGGAGGTAGCGCGGACCGAAGCCAAGCGTGGTCGCGCAGCCGAGCGCGCGGGCCCACGCCGCGCGCACCTCCTGGAGCCGCGCGGTGATCTCGGGGGTGGGCCGGAGGTACGCGAGGATCGCGACGTAGTCTCCCCGAAGCGCCGCGCGCCGCAGCGCGTCCGGGGTGAGCGTCGCCAAGGGCTCCCCTGCATTGGCCCGCGCGAGCTCGGCGCGCGCCAGCGCCTTCGCTTCCTCGACGTCGGGCTGATCGAACGCATTGACGCCGAGTCGCTCGCACAGCTCCCACGTGGCGTATTGCCACTTCAGGAACTCCGCGCCCAAATCGAGGGGATCGGCCGCAAAGTCTGTGACGATCTCCGCGTCGGCGCGCGCCTCGCGGACCGGATCGTCCACGACCGGGATCAGGCCGCGCCCGC
>QHTX01000139.1 GCA_003220975.1 Gemmatimonadota bacterium
GGAATCACGGCATGCTCGCCCCAGCCGGCGGGCAAGTGCTGTTCGTGGCCGGGCAGACGGCTCCCGAGCGTGATGGGCTCGTCGAGCAGTGGGCAGGCGCGCTCGAACGCGTGCTCGCGGTCGTGGGCGCGGCCGGGGGCGGGCCCGAACACATCGGCCGCATGACGATCTACGTCACCGACCGGCAGACCTACCTCGCGAGCTTGAAGCCGCTCGGCGAGGTGCATCGTCGCCTCATGGGGCGGCACTACCCCGCTATGGCACTCGTGGAAGTGCGAGCGCTCGTGGACGCGAACGCCGCCGTGGAGATCGAAGCGACGGCCGTGCTTCCCTGACCGATACCAGGAGACCCTCTGCATGTCGCTCGCGCCCACGTCTTTCCTCTACCGGCACGACCCGCACACCGGCGTCGCCACCATCACGCTCAATCGTCCGGAAAAGCTCAATGCCTTGACGTTCGACGTGTACCGCGAGCTGCGCGACGCCTTCCGCGCGCTCGACGGCGAGCCAGGAGTCCGAGCCGTGGTCATCACGGGGGCCGGGCGCGCGTTCTGCTCGGGCGGCGATGTGGAGGAGATCATCGGGGCGCTGTTTGCGCGTGACGACGCGGGGTTGCTCGAGTTCACGCGGCTCACGTGCGACCTGATCCTCGCGATGCGTCACTGCCGGCGTCCGATCGTTGGCGCCCTGAACGGGACCGTGGCGGGCGCGGGGGCCGTCATCGCCGCCGCGTGCGACCTGCGCATCGCCGCCGAGTCGGCAAAGATCGCGTTCCTGTTCACGAAGGTCGGCCTGTCGGGCGCCGACATGGGGGCCGCGTGGCTGCTACCCCGCATCGTGGGGCTCGGCCACGCGACCGAGCTGCTCATGAGCGGCGACTTCATCGATGCCCAGACGGCGCTCCGCATCGGCCTCTACAATCGGGTCGTCGCGGGCGCTAACGTGATGGTGGAGGCCCGCGGGTTCGCCGACCGGCTGGCCCGCGGACCGTCGTCCGCGCTCGGGATCACGAAGGACGCGCTCAATCGCGAGGCGCACATGGATCTCGTCACCGCGCTCGAGGCGGAAGCGCAGGTGCAGGCCGGGTGCATGCGGAGCCCCAACTTCCGCGAAGCCTACGACGCCTTCAAGGCGAAGCGCGAGCCCAAATTCGTGTGACGGTGCCCGATCCGATGGCCGTCTGCGCCTTCCTGACCGAGTCCCACGTCGCTCTGGCGGGGCGGGTCACCGAGTACGTGACGCGCGAGATCGCCCCGCTGCCCGAACCCGCAGACGACGCCGGTGCGCGGACCCAGGCGCGGGACCTCGTGCTGCGGCTCGGCCGGGCGGGATGGTTCGCGCCGATCGGGGACCTCGACCTGCGCGCGGCGTGCCTGGTGCGCGAGGCGCTGGCCGGCGCGTCACCGCTCGCGGACGCCGTGTTCGCGCTCCAAGCCCTCGGTACCGTGCCGATCCTGCTGGCGGGCGATCCGGCGCTCAAAGACCGCTGGGTGCCGGCCGTGCTCGCGGGCCGGGCCATGGCCTCCTTCGCGATGACCGAGGCCGAGGCGGGCTCCGACGCGGCCGCGATCGCCACGACCGCGCGGCGTGACGGCACGGGCTACGTCCTGAGCGGCACCAAGACATTCATCTCGAACGCCGGGATCGCGGACTTCTATACCGTGTTCGCCTCCACCGATCCGGCGCAGGGCAACAAGGGAATTTCGGCCTTCGTGGTAGCGGCCGACACGCCGGGGCTCAAGTTCATGCGCCCCCTCGTGCTCTCGGCGCCGCATCCGCTCGGCGAGATCGCGTTCCAAGACTGCCGGGTGCCGGCGTCGAGCCGCCTCGGGGCCGAGGGCGAGGGGTTCAAGCTCGGGTTAGCCACGCTCGATCGGCTGCGGGCAACGGTCGCTGCGGCCGCGTGCGGCATGGCGGCGCGCGCGCTCGGGGAGGCGGTGGCACACGCCACTCGGCGCCGGCAATTCGGGCGCACGCTCGGCGAGTTCCAGCTCGTCCAAGAGAAGCTCGCGCGCATGGCGACGGACCTCACCGCCGCACGGCTCCTCACTTACCGCGCCGCCTGGGAGAAGGACCGCGGCGCGGAGCGGGTGACCCTCGAGGCGGCGATGGCCAAAGCGTTCGCGACCGAGGCCGCCCAGCGAATCGTGGACGATGCGGTGCAGATCCTGGGGGGCCGCGGCGTGCTTGCGTCCCACCCGGTGGAGCGCCTATATCGCGCCGTGCGAACGCTGCGGATCTACGAGGGCACGACAGAGATCCAGCACTTGATCGTGGCGGGGCAGCTCCTGAAACGGGCGGCCGGCGAGAGCGCGCCATGAAGATCGTCGTGCTGGGTGGCGGGCCGGCCGGGCTCTACTTCGCGATCCAGATGAAGAAGGCCGATGCCTCCCACGACGTCACGGTGATCGAGCGGAATCCCCTCGATGCCACGTTCGGGTTCGGCGTCGTCTTCTCCGACGCCACCCAGGACAACCTGGCCGACGCGGATCGCGAGACTTACGAAGAGATGGCGCGGCGATTCCATCATTGGGACGACATCGACGTCCACTTCAACGGCACCGTCGTCACCTCGACCGGCCATGGCTTCAGCGGCCTGTCGCGGCGGGCGCTGCTCGCGATCCTGAGCCGCCGCGCCGAAGCGGTGGGGGGGTGCCTCGAGGTCGGCACGGAGGTCGGGGACGTCCGTCCCTTCCTGGGAGCCGACCTCGTGGTCGCGGCCGACGGTTTCAACAGCGTCGTGCGCCGGCAGTTCGCTCACCAGTTCAAGCCGATGGTCGACTGGCGCCCCAACCGCTACGTGTGGCTCGGCACGACGCGCCCCTTTCCGGCGTTCACGTTCTACTTCAAGCGCGATCGCCACGGCCTGTGGCGCGTCCACGCCTACCAATACGAACCTGGGTGCTCGACCTTCATCGTGGAGGCCACGGAAGCAACCTGGCGGGCGGCGGGGATGGACCGCGCCGACGAGGACGCAACGCTCGCCTTCTGCGAGGCCTTATTCCAGGAGGAGCTCGAGGGTCACCGACTCCTCAAGAACCGCTCCCTGTGGCGCAACTTCGGCACCGTGCGGAACGAACGGTGGCACCATGAGAACGTCGTGCTCCTGGGCGACGCGGCCCACACCGCCCACTTTTCCGTGGGATCGGGCACGAAGCTCGCCATGGAGGACGCCGTCGCCCTCGGCCGGGCGCTCCAGCGCACGCCTCGGGGGGACGTCCCCGCCGCGCTCGCAGCGTACGAGGCGGAGCGGCGCCCCGCGGTGGAGAGCTTGCAGCGCGCCGCGCAGGTCAGTCTGCAATGGTTCGAGGACGCCGAGCGCTATATGGACCTCGCGCCCGTTCAGTTCGCCTTCAACTTGCTGACCCGAAGCCTTCGGATCACCCACGACAACCTGAAGCTCCGTGATCCCAGCTTCGTCGAAGGGGTGGACCGCTGGTTCGCGGCTCGGACGGCCGAGCAGAGCGGGAGGGACATGCTTCTGAACCCGCCCCCGCCGCCCCTATTCACCCCGTTCCGGCTGCGGGACTTGCTGCTCGCGAACCGCGTGGTCGTTTCCCCAATGTGCCAGTACTGCGCCGAGGACGGCACGCCCAATGACTGGCACCTGGTGCACCTGGGCGGCCGCGCGCTGGGGGGCGCGGGCCTGGTGTTCACGGAAATGACCGACGTCTCGCGGGAAGGTCGGATCTCCCCAGGGTGCACCGGCATGTACAAGCCGTCGCACGTTCCGGCTTGGAAACGGATCGCAGACTTCGTGCACACCCACAGCTACGCGAAGATCGGGCTGCAACTCGGCCACGCGGGGCGCAAGGGCTCGACCCGCCTCGCCTGGGACGGCATGGACGAGCCGCTCCCGGAAGGCAACTGGCCCATTATCGCCGCCTCACCCGTCCCCTATTTCCCCTACAGCCAAACGCCCCGAGCGATGGACCGGCGGGACATGGACGTGGTGCGCGACGACTTCGTGAGGGCGGCGCAGCTGGCAGAGGCGGCGGGCTTCGACATCCTCGAGATCCACTTCGCGCACGGCTATCTCCTGGCGAGCTTCATCTCACCGCTCACGAATCGCCGGATCGACGAGTACGGCGGCTCCCTCGCGAACCGGTTGCGGTTTCCCCTCGAGGTGTTCGACGCCGTGCGCGCAGTGTGGCCCGAGCACAAGCCGATCTCGGTGCGCGTCTCGGCCGTGGACTGGGCGCCAGGCGGCACCGAGCCGGGCGACGCCGTGGAGATCGGTAGGCTCCTCAAGGCGCACGGCTGCGACATCATCGATGTCTCGGCCGGCCAGACGGTGCCCGACGCGAAGCCCGTCTACGGGCGCCAGTTCCAGACGCCCTTCGCGGACCGCATCCGCCACGAGGCCGATATTCCGACCATGGCGGTGGGGAACATCTCTTCCTTCACCGACGTGAACACAATCCTCGCCGCGGGGCGCGCCGATCTCTGCGTCCTGGCGCGTGCGCATCTGTGGGACCCGTACTGGACGCGCCATGCCGCCCACGAGCTGGGCTATCAGCTACCCTGGCCGCCCCAGTACTCGACGCTCGACAACTACAAGCCGCGGTTCACGTGAGGCGCTCTCCGATGCCGGTGAGCTATGCCAGCTACCTGAAGCTCGACGAGCTGTTGTCCTTGCAGCAGCCGCGCTCCGCAGGCCCGGAGCACGACGAGATGCTCTTCATTGTCATCCATCAAGTGTACGAGCTCTGGTTCAAGGAAATGCTCCACGAGCTCGGCTATCTCGACACGCTGCTGCGCGACAACGAGACGCCCCGGGCCCTGCACACCCTGAAGCGGATCCTCACCGTCCTCAAGGTGATGGTGGCACAGATCGACGTCCTGGAGACCATGACGCCGCTCGAATTCCTGTCGTTCCGAGATCGCCTCGAGTCCGGAAGCGGCTTCCAGTCGTTCCAGTTCCGCGAGCTCGAGTTCGTCCTCGGCACGAAGAACCCTGCGGCGATTGGGCGCTATCCCGAGGGGAGCGAGCCCCGACGACGGCTCGAGGCCCGGTTTCGCCAGCCCACGTTGTGGGATGCCTTTCTCGCATACCTTGCGAAGAACAAGTACGCTGTGCCGGCGTCGCTGCTCCGTCGGGACGTGACGCGGTCCCCGGAGCCGTCGCGCGAGGTGCAGGGGATCCTGATCACGGTCTACCGGACGAACCGCGGCGTCTCGTCCGTATGCGAGCGTTTGGTGGATCTGGACGAAGGCGTCATGGAGTGGCGCTACCGACACGTGAAGATGGTGCAGCGCACCATCGGCACGAAGCTGGGCACGGGAGGGACCGCGGGGGCCGAGTACCTCGCGACGACGCTCAACAACCCTGCCTTTCCCGATCTCTGGGCGATCCGCACGGAGCTGTGACCGGGTGGTGAAGCCGGAGGCGCTGTACGCGAGCCCGAACGCGCTCGCGCCGCACTACCGCCGCTTCCGCGTCGCGGAGCGATTACTGCTGACGGGCCACTCTCATCAGGCCTGGCCCGACGTGGGCTTCGAGGCCCAGCAGCGTGCCTGGCTCGATGCCGCCGAGCACGTGGACGACAAGTGGGAACGCGCGTTCGCCACGGCCGACCGGGTGCGACGCGGGTTCGCGCGGCTCCTCGACGACGCGGATGGGGCGATCGCCCTGGGCGCCAACACCCACGAGCTGGTCGTCCGATGGCTCTCTGCACTGCCCCTGCGACACCGACCCCGTCTCGTCACGACTACGGGCGAGTTTCACACGATCCGCCGCCAGCTCGACCGCTTGGCCGAGGAAGGGATCCCCGTCGTGAAGGTACCGGCGCTCCCGGCGGCCACGCTCGCCGAGCGACTCGCCCAGGCCGTCGATGACCGCACCGCGGCGGTGCTCGTCTCGGCCGTCCTGTACGAGAACGCCCACGTCGTGCCCAACCTCGCCCATGTGCTCGAGGCATGTCGCCGGGTGGGCGCGGAGCTGCTGGTGGACGCGTATCACGCGCTGAACGCTGTGCCATTCTCGCTGCGGCAAGATCGGCTGGGGGAGGCGTTCGTGGTCGGCGGCGGCTACAAGTACTGTCAGTTGGGCGAGGGCAACTGCTTTTTGCGGATCCCCCCGGAGTGCACGCTACGCCCGGTGATCACCGGATGGTTCGGCGAGTTCGAGACGCTCACCGCCGGCGGCGCGACCGGTCCAGTCACCTATGGTCCGGGTCCGGCGCGGTTCGCCGGCGCCACGTACGATCCGACCAGCCACTACCGAGCAGCGCGCGTGTTCGACTTCTTCGAAGAACAGGACCTCACGCCGGTGTTGCTGCGGCAGGTGAGCCAGCACCAAGTGGGGCTGCTTGCAGGCCTGTGCGACGCGCTCGACGCTGATCCTCGACTGATCACGCGCGACCGCGCCATGACCCTCCCGGAACTCGGCGCCTTCCTCGCACTCAAGTCACCCCGGGCCGAAGAGCTGTGTCGCCGGCTGCGTGAGGCGGGCGTAGCAGCCGACTACCGGGCGGACCTGCTGCGGCTCGGGCCGGCTCCATATCTGTCGGACGCGCAGCTCCGGACAGCCATTGAGGCGCTGGGAAGCGTGGTGTGGGAAACGGGGGAAGGCTCCCGGTAGCGAGGTCGGTGCAGGATGTGGAGGTGGCAGAGGTTGGCGGCACGTTAGCGCTTCTCCCGAAAAAACGTCTCCAGCAACCGACCGCAGGCGTCGGCGTCGACTCCACCGACCACTTCCACGCGATGGTTCAAGCGGGCGTGGCGCAGCAGGTCGCCGACCGAGCCCGCCATTCCGGCCTTGGGGTCGTAGGCCCCAAACACCACCCGCCCCACTTTCGCCAGCACGACGGCCCCCGCGCACTGCGCGCACGGCTCGAGCGTCACGTACAGGATGCAGTCGGTGAGACGGTCGGTCGCGAGGGCCCGCAGCGCTTGCTGGATCGCCAGCAGCTCGGCGTGGGCCGTGGGGTCGCGGCGGGAGACCGACTCGTTGTGGGTTCGCGCGACGACCACGCCGTCCCGAAACACCGCGGCGCCCACCGGGACTTCCCCGGCGGACGCCGCGCGACGGGCCTCCTCGAGCGCCGCCGCCATGCCCGCGAGGTCGGCGGCCGACGGCTTAGGCACGCACCGGCTCGGGGGCCGCCGCCGGGACGCGCTGGAACGTCAGGTGGGTCCCGTCCTTGGCCCGCTCGACCCGAACTCTGTCCCCCTCGGCGTACTGGCCTTCGAGCACGGCGAGCGCGAGCGGGTTCTGGAGCAGCCGCTGGATGGCGCGCTTCAACGGCCGCGCCCCGTACACCGGGTCGTATCCGTCGGCGACGATCAGCTGCTTCGCGGCCGGCGTCACTTCCAGGCCGAGCTTGCGATCAGCCATGAGCTGCGCGAACCGCGCAATCTGCAGGTCCACGATCTTCCCGATGTCGTCGCTCGAAAGCGGCCGGAAAATGATCGTATCGTCCACGCGGTTCAGGAACTCGGGGCGGAACGTCTGGCGCAGCAGCTCGAGCACCTTGGTCTCCACCTGCTCCCAGTTCTCGGTGCCCATCTCGAGGATGTACGGCGACCCGATGTTCGACGTCATGATGAGCACGGTGTTCCGGAAATCGACCGTGCGACCCTGGGAGTCGGTGAGGCGTCCGTCGTCGAGGATCTGCAGCAGCACGTTGAAGACATCGGGGTGCGCCTTCTCGATCTCGTCGAACAGCACCACGGCGTACGGCCGGCGGCGGATCGCCTCCGTCAGCTGGCCGCCCTCCTCGTAGCCGACGTAGCCGGGAGGCGCGCCGATCATCCGCGCCACCGCGTGCTTTTCCATGTACTCCGACATGTCGAGCCGCACCAGTGCCTTCTCGTCGTCGAACAGGAACTCGGCGAGGGCGCGCGCGGTCTCGGTCTTGCCCACGCCGGTGGGGCCGAGGAAGATGAACGAGCCGGTGGGCCGGTTGGGATCCTGCAGCCCCGCGCGGGCGCGGCGCACGGCGTTCGACACCGCCGCCAGCGCTTCGGGCTGGCCGATGACGCGCCGGCCCAGCTCCGCCTCCAGCCGCGTGAGCCGCTCGCGCTCCGACTCGAGCATCCGCGACACGGGAATCCCCGTCCACTTGGCCACGATCTCGGCGATGTCCTCGGCGTCCACTTCTTCCTTCAGGTACTTGCCCTTCTTCTGCACGTCGGCGAGGCGCTTTTCGGTCTCGCCGATCTCTCGCTCGATGGCGGGGATCTTGCCGTAGGTGATCTCGGCCGCGCGCTGCAGGTCGCCGCGGCGGGTCGCCTGGTCGGCCTCCGTGCGCAGCTGCTCGAGCTGCGCCTTCTTCGCCTGCAGCCCGCCGATCGTCTCCTTCTCGGCCTGCCACTGCGCCTTCATCACTTTGGACCGCTCGCGCAGCTCGGCGAGCTCTTCCTCCACGCGCGCGCGCCGCTCCTTCGACGCCTTGTCCTTCTCCTTGGCGAGCGCCGCCAGCTCGATCTCGTGCTGCACGATGCGCTCCACCTCGTCGATCTCCTGCGGCAGCGAGTCGATCTCGATCCGCAGCCGGCTCGCGGCCTCGTCCACCAGATCGATCGCCTTGTCGGGGAGGAACCGGTCGCCGATGTAGCGGTGCGACAGGGTCGCGGCCGCGACGAGCGCGTTATCCGTGATCCGGACTCCGTGGTGCACTTCATACCGTTCCTTGAGACCACGGAGAATGGCGATCGTGGCTTCGACCGACGGCTCGCCCACGTACACGGGCTGGAAGCGCCGTTCCAGCGCCGCGTCCTTCTCGATGTGCTTGCGGTACTCGTCCAGCGTCGTCGCGCCCACGACGTGCAGCTCGCCCCGCGCCAGCGCCGGCTTGAGCATGTTGGAGGCGTCCACCGCCCCCTCCGCCGCGCCCGCGCCCACCAGCGTGTGCAGCTCGTCGATGAAGACGATGTACCTCCCCTCGGCGCCCACGATCTCCTTCAGGACGGCCTTGAGACGCTCCTCGAACTCGCCGCGGTACTTCGTGCCGGCGATCAAGGCGCCCAGATCGAGCGCGACCAAGTGCTTGTTCCTGAGCGAATCGGGCACGTCGCCGTTGACGATCCGCTGCGCCAGCCCTTCCACGATCGCCGTCTTGCCGACGCCGGGCTCGCCGATCAGCACCGGGTTGTTCTTGGTGCGTCGTGACAGCACCTGCATCACGCGACGGATCTCCTCGTCCCGGCCGATCACCGGGTCGAGTTTCCCCTTGCGTGCCTGCTCCGTGAGATCGCGGGTGAACCGCTCGAGCGCCTGGTACTTCTGCTCGGGCTCCTGGTCGGTCACGCGCTGCGAGCCGCGCACTCCCTGCAGCGCCGCCATGATGTCGTTGCGGTCCACGCCGGCGGCGGAGAGCAGCTGCTTCGCAGTGGTCCCCTTCTCCTCGAGCAGCGCGAGCAGGATATGCTCGGTCGACACGTAGGCGTCGCCCAACGCCTTGGCTTCCTCGTCGGCGCGGTCGAGCGCCCGGGAGAGTTCGCGCGACAGCGTGGGCTCGGCGGCGGTTCCGGACTGTTTGGGGAAGCGGTCGAGCTCCCTCTCTGTCTCGGCCTTGAGCTGGGTGACGTTGAGCCCCGCCTTCTGGAGCAGCGGGACCACGATGCCGTCGTCCTGGGCGAGCAGGGCGGCAAAGAGATGGGCGTCGTTGATGACGGGGTTGCCCCGCGCGCGGGCCAGCACCCCCGCCTGCTGCAGGGCTTCCGCGGCTTTCACGGTCAAACGTTCGGGTCTGATCATAGCGCCGGCTCCCAAGGCAACGTCTATGCCGGAGAAAAATGCCGATTTGGCAGCAGGAAAGTCAAAGGAACGAGGGCGGGATTAGCGCTCCCGCCCTCGTTGCACAGCGTTTTCGCGTCGCGGCGACTCGACCTACGGGCGCAGCTGAACGAGCGCTCCTACGGCGCGGGCGACGTTGATGCGGCCTCTGCCGTAGTACGGGTCCGTTCCCGGTTCGCCTAGGTCATCGGCTGACTTCTCGATCGCGGCCCGGATCTGGTCCGGCTGCCCCTTACCCATCGTGCTGATCAGCAGCGCCGCGAGGCCGGACGTCACGGCCGCGCCGAAGGTGTTCCCACTGCTCTGCCAGCGAAGCGCACCCTGGCTGCAGGGCCGCGGGTTTCCGATGGTGACCAGGCCTGCTGTCGAGCATGTCACCCAAACGGCCGTGTTCGGGGCGGCACCGCCACCAGGTCCCGCGCCACCCGGCCCCGCCACGCTGATCGCCGAGCGACCGAAGTTGGTGGTCGGCGCCACCGCGTCGACGTTCTCCCACGGCCCGTTTACGCCCGCTGCGGCCGTCGGCGCCGTCGCAGAGACGCAGATCACGTGCACGCCATTGCAGAACCTCCACCGGTCCTGGTCGTGGTCGAGGTCGGACGACATATTGCCGGCCGCCGCCACCAGAACGGCGCCCTTGCGGTGGGCGTAGTTGAGCGCCCGATTGATCGCCGCGATCAGGCCGGGGAGGGAGTCCTTCTTGAAGTCGATGAACGGGATGCTCAAGTGGATGACGTCCGCGCCGTGATCCGCGGCGTACTTGATGCCCCGGATGTAGTTGTCGACCGGCCCCGTTCGCGTGCGGTCGTGCACCTTCACCCCGACGAGCGTGGTCTGCTGCGTGACGCCGGCGAGACTGTCCGCGTTGCTCGCAATCAGGGCTGCCACGGCGGTGCCGTGGGAGTGCAGGTCCGTGATCGGGTGCCTGCCGGGGAACTTCGACGCCACGAGCGCGTCCTCGGAAGGCACGAACGAGACGGAGCGAGACAGGTCCACGCGCCCGACGAGATCGGGCTGCAGATAGTCGATGCCGGTGTCCAAGATGAACACGGTCACGTCCGATGAGCCCAGATAGCCGGCGTCCCACGCCGCATTCGCCTTGATAGCCCGGAGGTTCCACTGCCTAGCGTAGTACCTGGCCCCGGCCGGTGAGGCGTGGCTCTCGGTTAATGCAACGGATGAAGCATCTGCGGCCTCGGCTTCGGCGGCGTCCGCACCCGCAGGCTCCTCGGGAGAGTCGGAACCAATCGTGATGTCGGGCTCGACGGCGTTGATGTCCTGCGTGGAAGCCAGATCCCCCGCGGCTGCATGAGTCAGTCCGCTGACGACGGCTACGCCCACGCCGTCGAGGACCGTCTCGACGGTACCGCCGCGCGCAGACACGCGCGCTGCGAAATCGGCGGGTGCGTTGTCGCCGGTGAACACGACGATGTACTTCCCATTCTCCGACGCCGAAACGGAGCCTATCGACATGGTTGGCCTTGTGCCCGGCGGGGCCGCGGGATCCTTGCAGCGCGCGAGCGCGAGGGTGATCGAGACAGCGGCGATTGCATAGCGTGTGACGCATAACATGGGACACCTCCTGAGGAGTCTCCGCACCGTTGCGGAGCGATTATCGACGCCGTACGTTCGGGTCGACGCCACACGGTAGCGGCGCCGAGTGAGCGGCTCGTTACGCCGGCCGTAACGGGGCGATGACGCTGACGGCTCAGCTTGCGGCATCCGCGGTGCCGGAGGCGTCGTGAGGGCTTCCCTTGGTCGAGTTTCGGATTCTCGGGGCGCTGAACCTCCTCGGGGTCGACGGGCACGCGCTCACGTCGGTGCTGGCCCAGCCCAAGCGCGTCGCCCTGCTCGCCTATCTCGCCGCCGCCACACCGCGACGGTTGCACCGGCGCGATTCCCTCATCGCACTGTTCTGGCCCGAGCTCGACCAAGAGCATGCGCGCGCCGCGCTGCGCCAGGCGCTGCACGGCCTGCGCCATGCGCTCGGTGACGGCGTGCTCGTGAGCCGCGGGGACGAGGACATCGGCCTCGACCCCGAGCGGATTCGCTGCGACGTCGTCGAGTTCGAGCGTGCGGCGGACGCGGGACGCCTAGCCGACGCCCTCGACCTCTACCGGGGTGATCTGCTCGAGGGGTTCTTCATCCGCGGCGCGCCGGCGTTTGAGCAGTGGCTCGAGGACGAGCGTGTCCGGCTGAAGGCCGTGGCCCTGCGGAACGCGACCTTGCTGGCGGAGCGCGGCGGCCTCGCCGAATCGTTGCAGTGGGGGCGGCGGGCGCTGCGGATTGCGCCGCTCGACGAGCCGACGTTGCGGCGGCTGATGCAGACGCTCGACCGGCTCGGCGACCGGGCGGGAGCGCTGGAAGCGTACGAAGCATTCGCGAAGCGCCTCGCGGCGGAGCTCGAGGCCGAACCCGCACCGGAGACCCGGGCGCTCTCAGATGCTGTCCGCGCGCGCGCGGCTACACTCTCGTCGGCCGTCACGGAGCTGTCGCCCCTCGAGACTCCCGCGGAGCTGCCCGAAGCCAGCGGTGTCCCCCGTCCTCACCGCCGCTGGCTCGGCTTCGCGGCCGCGGTGTTCAGTCTGGCCGTCGTGGTCGCAGGGGTCAGGCTGCGCGCGCGCCCGCCCACGCTTCTGAATGCGCAGCGCGTACTGGTCGTCCCTTTCGCGAACCGCACCGGCGACAGTACGCTCGATCCCCTCGGGAATCTGGCCGCCGACTGGATCACGTATGGGCTGGGGTTGACCGGGGTGCTCGAGATCGCCGACCCTGGGGCGATGGTGCTGGGAGGCAGGACCGGTAGCGCACTTCGACCCGGGCAGGCCGGCCACGAGGCCGCAGATGTGCGGGCGCTGTCCCTTGCTAGCAGTTCGGGCCTCGCCGTGTGGGGCTCCATGTACCGCCGCGATCACCGGATCGAGTTCGACGCGCAGATCACCGACGAGGCGAGCGGGAAAATCCTGCACCCCCTCGAACCGGTGCTGGGCGATCCGCGGGAGCCGCGTCCGGCGATCAGA
>QHTX01000140.1:0-537 GCA_003220975.1 Gemmatimonadota bacterium
CGCGGCACCGAATCGCGGACCAGCGGACGCCGCTTCGTGCGGTTCATCACCTTGTCGATATCGGCGTCGATCACGCAGTTGAGCGCGTTCGCGCTGCCCGCGGCCATGGTGCCGCCGACGAGGGTGGCCAGCACCAGCCACGGCGACGGGATCTGGCGGCCTGCCAGGAACATCGCGGGGATCGTGGTGACCAGCAGGAGCTCGATGACCCGCGGCTTGGCGAGCGCGGCGTACGCGCCGACGACCCGGCGGAAGCTTCGCCGATCACCGTGCGGTCGCTTGCCGGTCGGGTGCACGGCGCTGGTGTCTTCACTGCGTCCGTGCGCAGCGTTCACCAACGACATTTCACTCCCTGCTGATCGGATTCGGGCAGGCCCGGTCCGGGACGGTCGTGGCAGGCCCGGATCTGAACCCTCGAAGGATGTTAGACGTGGTGATTCCCGTGGGTGATCGCGGGTCCTGGACCGGCCGACGCATTAGGCTGACCGCCACGGGCCGCGATTGCCGCTGCGTGCCGCCGCCAGCAGGAATATCGTC
>QHTX01000140.1:575-15636 GCA_003220975.1 Gemmatimonadota bacterium
ACCGGGAGTTGGAGTTCAGTGTCCGAAACCGCCCCTACCAGCGAGAACAACCCACTCCTCCGGCGCCGGGTACCCGATGGCTGGACCGACCTCGACACCCGCGCCGTGGACACCGTCCGGGTGCTCGCCGCGGAGGCCGTCGAAAACTGCGGCAGTGGTCACCCGGGCACCGCGATGAGCCTGGCACCGCTGGCGTACACGCTCTTCCAGCGCACGATGCGGCACGACCCGGCCGACCCGCACTGGGCCGGGCGCGACCGGTTCGTCCTCTCCGCCGGGCACTCCAGCCTGACCCTCTACATCCAGCTCTACCTGGCCGGTTTCGGGCTCGAGCTCGACGACCTCAAGCAGCTGCGCAAGTGGGGCTCGCTCACCCCCGGCCACCCTGAGTACGGGCACACCAAGGGCGTCGAGACCACCACCGGCCCGCTCGGCCAGGGCCTCGGCAATGCGGTCGGCATGGCGATCGCCGAGCGGCATCTTGCGGCCGAATTCGGCGATATCGTCGACCACCACACTTACGTGCTCGCCTCGGACGGCGACCTGATGGAGGGCGCCTCCCACGAGGCCTGCTCGCTCGCCGGCCACCTGAAGCTCGACGGCCTGATCGGGATCTACGACGATAATCGCATCACCATCGACGGCACCACCGACCTGACGTTCTCGGACGATACCGCCAAGCGGTTCGAAGCCTACGGCTGGGACGTGGCGCGGGTGGCGGACGGGAACGACCTGGGCGCGCTCGACGCGGCGCTCACCGCGGCCCGGCGCGTCACCGATCGCCCGTCCCTCATCATCGTCCGCACGCACATCGCCTTTGGTAGCCCCCACAAGCAAGACACACCCGAGGCCCACGGTGCGCCGCTCGGGGAGGACGAGGTGAAGCTCACGAAGCAGAACCTCGGCTGGCCGAGTCTCGAGCCGTTCCACGTGCCCGCGGAGGCGCTGGCGCACTGGCGGCGCGCGCTGGAGCGCGGCGCCCGGCTCGAGGCCGAGTGGCAGCAGCGTTATGACCGCTACCGCGCGGCGTACCCCGACCTCGCGGCCGAGCTCGAGCGCCGGCTCGCGGGTCGGCTCCCCGAGGGCTGGGACGCCGAGCTGCCGACCTTCCCGGCCAAGGACCTCCAGGCGACCCGCGCCGCGTCGGGCAAGGTGCTCAACGCGATCGCGCCGCGGCTCCCCGAACTGATCGGCGGCTCGGCGGACCTGGCGGGCTCGACCAATGTGGTCTTCAAGAACGGCGGCGACGTCGCGGCGGGGAACTGGGGGGGGCGGAACATCCATTTCGGTGTGCGCGAGCACGCGATGGGCGCCATCCTCAGCGGCCTGGCGCTGCACGGCGGCGTGCGGCCCGTCGGCTCGACGTTCCTCATCTTCTCGGAGTACATGCGGCCGCCGATCCGGCTCGCCGCCCTGTCCCGCTTGCCGACGATCTACGTGTTCTCTCACGACTCCATCGGGTTGGGCGAGGACGGGCCCACGCACCAGCCGGTCGAGCAACTCGCCAGCCTCCGCGCGATTCCGGGGCTCACCGTCATCCGGCCGGCGGACGCCGCCGAAGTGGTCGAAGCGTGGCGCGTCGCGATCCTGCACCGGGACGGACCGGTCGCGCTCGTGCTCACGCGACAGAAGGTCGCGGTGATCGACCGCGCGAGATACGCCCCGCCGAACGGCCTGCGGCTCGGCGCCTACGTGCTGGCGGACGAGGGTAAGGGCGGCAAGGGCGGCAAGCCGGCGATTATCCTCATGGCGAGCGGCTCCGAAGTCGAGCTCATCCTCGGCGCTTACGAACGGCTCGTGGCCGAGAGGATCGCGGCGCGAGCCCTGAGCGTGCCGTCGCTGGAGCTGTTCGCGCGACAACCGCAGGAGTATCGCGACGCGGTGCTGCCGCCGGCGGTGCGTGCGCGGCTCGCGGTGGAGGCGGCCGCCCCGCAGCCGTGGTACCGCTGGGTCGGCGATCGCGGCGCGGTGCTCGGCATCGAGCGCTTCGGGGCGTCCGCGCCGTATCAGCGGATCTACCAGGAGTTGGGGCTGACGGTGGAAAACGTGGTACGGAAGGCGAAAGAACTACTAGGCGGATAGCCGGATAGGCGGATAGTAGTGACGGATCACTATCCGGCTATCCGTCTATCCGGCTAACCGCCTTATCAGTCCCCGCGCTGCTTCTCTCCCAGACCTCACGCACGCCGACACGCCCGCGCCGTCCACGGCGGCCCCCGCGATCTCGAGCGGCGCCAGCAGCGCGAGCCGGCGGCGAATGTGGGCGACCCGCTCCGCGTGCCCCGGCTTGTAGCGCGGGAGGCCGCGCGGCCAGTGGAACACCCGGGTCCAGAGTGGCCCGCCCTCCAGCCTGAGAATCGTCACCAGCTCGGCGTGCGTCACCGCGCCGGGGTCGCCCTCCCCCACCCCAGGGCCTACGAACGCCCGCAACAACGCGTACCCAGGCGGCGCGCGGTCGGGATACTTCGACGATGAGTAGGTACACGCCCGGACGTGTAGGGGCACGGCATGCCGTGCCCCTACAGCATCGGGATCGACAACGAACCCCGTGCCCGCGAGCCCGGCCGGAACCTGGTCCGTCCGATAGGCGAGCGACACCGTGATGCTCGGATGGTAGACGACCTCCTCGAGCTCCCGCCCGGCCGTCACGCCCAGCGCGGCGAGGAACCGCGCCGTGCTCCACGCCGGGACTGCGAGAATCACACCTTCCGCCTCGTGCGTCGATCCGCCGGTCACGGCGAGCCGCCAGCCACGTGCTGCCGGCGCGAGGGCGGTGACCCCCTGGTTCATGCGCACCGCGCTGCCCAGGGAGGCGACGAGCGCCTCGACGAAGTCCGCCATGCCGCCCGCGAAGGTCTTGAACCCCTGAGCGAGCTCGCTCTCCCCGGCGATCTGGATCCCGAGCAGCTCGGCCGCGCGCCCCTCCCCGAGCGGCTCGAGCCGCTCCCCGGTCCAGAGCATCGATCCCTTGGCGAGCGGGCTCACCAGCCGATCGCCGACGCCGAGCTCGCGTGCCAGGTCCTGGATGTCGCGCTCCGCGGCGAGGAAGCCGTCAGGACCACCCTCGACGATGAAGCCGTCCCGGCGCTCCGTGACGATCACGCCACCGGGGCGCCGCCCGGCCTCCAGGACGATCACGTCGACTCCGCCCTTCTCGAGCTCCCATGCGGCCGCCAGCCCGGCGAGCCCCGCGCCCACCACGACGCACCTCACGTCCACCCCCGCTCGGCGGCCGCCTTCCGCGCGAGACCCGAGAGCGCTTCCACGAGCAGTGGATCGTCGTTCAGGGACGCGGTGCGCTCGAGCTGGACGCCGAGCCGCGCCGCGAGCGCCCGGTACGTCACGTCGACGTCGTACAGGATCTCCACGTGGTCGCACACGAACCCGAACGGGACGATGAGGAACGCCCGATGACCCCGGGCGGCAAGCTCGGTGAGCAGCGCGCCCGCCTCGGGGCCGAGCCACGGCTCGGGCGTCGCCCCGGCGCTCTGGTAGGCGACGCGCCAGTCGGACAGTCCGGCGAGCTTCGCCACCGCCGCGGCGCTGGCCTTGAGCTCCTCGGGATAGGGGTCGGCCATCGCGAGAATGCGCTCGGGAAGGCTGTGGGCGGTAAACAGCACCTGCACCGCCTGCGGCGCGGGGAAGCGCTGCAGCGCCTGCGTCACCCGCTCGGCGACGGCCGAGAGGAACTTCGGATGATCGGCCCAGCTCCGCACCAACGCGGTCTCGAGCCGGCCTCGCGCGGCCTCGAGCAGCCGCTTCTGGTAAACGCCGACGGACATCGCGGAGTAGTGCGGGGCGAGCACGATCCCGACCACGCGGCGGTGCCCGTCCGCGGCGATGCGATCCACCGCGTCCCTGATGTAGGGGTGCCAGTGGCGCATCCCCACGTAGACGGGAAACCCCGCGCCGAGCCGCCGCCCCACGGCAGCGGCCTGCGCCTCGGTGAGCTCGCGAATCGGCGAGCGGCCGCCGATGCGGGCGTAGCGCGACGTGATCTCCGCGAGGAACTCGGGCGTGACGGGGCGCCCGCCGCGCACGTCGAGCAGGTACGGCTCGACCTCGTCGAGGCTCGCCGGTCCGCCGTACGCCATCAGCAGGACGGCGACCCGATCACCCGCCATGCACCCAGTCCACCACGGCCTGCACCGCATCCACCGGAGTCTCGGGCAGCACGCCGTGTCCGAGGTTGAAGATGTGACCAGGCCGCCCGGCGGCGCGGGCGAGAATGTCCCGCACGCGTCGCTCGAGCTCGGGACGCGGGGCGAGCAGGGCCACGGGGTCCAGATTCCCCTGGATGGCACGCTTGCTGTCCGCACCCAGCCGCTCCCAGGCGACGTCGAGCGGAATGCGCCAGTCCACGCCGATCACGTCGCCCCCGGCGCGCGCGAAGTCCTCGAGGAATGTCGCCGTGCCGGTGCCGAAGTGGATGACCGGGACGCCAGCCGCTGCGGCGAGCTGCAACGCGCGCTGGCTGTGGGGAAACACGTAGGTGGCGTAGTCGGCGGGGGAGAGGCAGCCGACCCAGCTGTCGAACAGCTGCAGCGCCCGGGCGCCCGCGCGGGCCTGCGCCGCGAGGTAGTTGCCCACGAGCTCGGCGAGCCGGCGCATCAGCTCGTGCCACGCTCGCGGCTCCGCATACATGAACCGCTTGGTGAGCATGAAGTCCCGCGTGCCGCCCCCTTCGATCGCGTAGCTCGCGAGTGTGAACGGCGCGCCGGCGAAGCCGATGAGCGGGACGTGGGCCGGCAGCGCCCGCACCACCAGCCGCACGGCCTCGAGCACATAGCCCAGGTCCGTGGCCGGATCCACGGGCGGCAGGTCGAGCACTTGCGCCGCCTCGCGGATCGGGCGCGTGATCTGCGGTCCTTCGACCGCCGCGAACGTTAGCCCCAGCCCCAGCGGCTCGAACGGCAGCAGGATGTCGGCGAACAGGATCGCCGCGTCCACGCGCAACCGCTCGACCGGCTGCAGCGTCACCTGCGCGGCGAGGTCCGGCTTGTGGCACAGCTCGAGGAGGGAGTGCTTGCGGCGAAGCTCGCGGTACTCCGGGAGGTAGCGCCCCGCCTGCCGCATGAACCACACCGGCGTGACGTCGGTGGGCTCCGAGCGGCAGGCCTTCAGGAACCGGCTGTCAGGAGGAGCGGGGGGCAACCGTCGGCTCGCGCGCCTCGGCGGGCGCGATGAGCACCGTGTCCCCCTCGAGCTTCACCCGGTAAACGGCGATCGGGAGCGACGGCGGCCCGCCCAGCACCTGGCCCGTCTCGAGCGAGAACACGCCCTCGTGCCACGGGCACGTCACGGCGCACCGCGCCGGATCGACCGCGCCCTCGGAGAGCGAGGCGCGGGCGTGGGTGCAGCGGTTCGCGATCGCGTACACGGTGCCGTTGACGTTGAAGAGCGCCACGGCTTCGCCCGCCGCGTACACGCGGCGGCCCACCCCCGGCGCCAGCTCCGCGAGCGTCGCCACGGGCGTGTAGCCGTCGGCGCGCGCCGGTCGCCGCGCCAGCGCCTCCGCCGCGCCCGCCCCGCCCAGCGTGTCGAGCATGTCCCACAGCGACATCTGCACGCACGTGAAGGTCGGGGTGTCGCGCAGCGTGTAGGAGGAGGCCTTGCTCTCGCGCAACTCCATCACGAGATCGAGGAAATCGGAGGGGTTGTCGCCCTCGAACGCGACGATGAACTCCTGGTCGTCGAGCCCGTACGAGTAGGTCGTGTTCAGCCGGATGGACGGATATTGACGGCCGATGCGCACGTGCTCGTCCATCATGGTCTGCCGCTCCGCCTTCGGCAGCATGTACCAGGGGCGCGTTTTGGTGAACGGATAGACGAACAGGTAGCGCGCCTCGCTCGGCCGGATCACCAGCCGGGACGGCTGGCTCGCAGCGTCATCGCCAGGTAGCTGTACGGCAGCGTGAGGTACCCACCCAGGTCCGTCCGGTTGAGCGCGGTCTGCAGGGCCACGAGGGAGTCGAGGTCTTCGGCCACCTGCCAGAGGAGGAAGTCGCAGTCGCCGCGGATGCCCACCAGGCCGTAGGGGCGCAGCAGCAGGTGCCCGGCGAACCGCTCGATCGTCTCCCCGAACTCGAGCTTCGAGCTCGCCTGTCGCTCGGCCGAGAGCCGGCGCCACGCGTTGTCGAGCTTGTAGAACGCGAAGCGGACGACCTGGCGGCGTTCGCGCTGAGCACTCATGGCACCAAATCTAACGCGGAACGCGGAAGTCGGAACGCGGAACGCGGAACGGATGCTCAGGCTTCTGTTCCGCGGTCCGCGTTTTGCCTTCCGCGGTGCTCCTTCCACGCCTTACGCACGACCAGCCAACCGATGCTCCCGAAGATGAGCACCGGAGTCAGGACGATCAGGATCGCAGCCCAGAAGTAGACGAGATCTAGGTCGCCGTGGTTCATCGGCCGAGGAAGCGCTTGAGGTTGCGGAGGTAGTAGGTGAGGGCCGCGGCCGCCACGGCGAACACGAGCGCCATGGCGAGTGTCAGGCCCTCCCCCGACTGCCGCCAGTCCCACGCCGCCCACGCGGCGAACCCGGCGCAGAACACGATCGCGGTGGAAATCAACACGCGGTGAAACGGGATCATGCCTTGTCCAGCACCATCAGCGTGAGGAGCGCCGGCAGGTACACGATCGACACGAGGAAGAGGCGCCACGCGCGGGGATCGGTCGCGGCCAGCGTCATCGCGCGATCGAGGCTGCGGCGTACGCGAGCCCCAGCACGAGCGCGCCGAAGAAGTAAAAGGCCCCGGTCACCCCCAACAGGGTCGGCAGCAGGCTCACCGGCAGCAGGGCGGCGGCGTAGAGCAGCACCATCCGTCCGGTGTGGCGACCCTCGGAGTCGTCGACCGACAGCATGGCCAGCCCGCCGCGCCGGTAATCCTCGCGGTAGATCCACGCCAGCGCCAGGAAGTGCGGCAGCTGCCACAGGAACAGGATCCAGAACAGCGCCGCCACCGCGGAGCCGAGCGCGCCCCCCGCGGCCGTCCATCCGCCGACGATCGGCAGCGCACCCGGCACCGCGCCGATCAGCGTGTTGAGCGTCGTTTTCCGCTTGAGCGGCGTATACAGCAGCACGTAGCTCGCGAGCGTGAGCCCGGCGAGCGCCGCCGTCAGCAGATTGACCGCGAGCGCGAGGTAGGCCACGCCCGCGAGCGAGATGACGCCGGCGAACAGCCCGGCCGCCCGGGCGCCGATCCGCCCCGAGGGCAGCGGGCGCCGCTCGGTCCGGCGCATCCGCCTGTCGACGTCGCGCTCCAACACCTGATTGAACGCGTTGGTGCCGGCGGCGACGAGCGCCACGCCGAGCAGCGTGTGCGCGAGCAGCCGGACGTCCACGTGCGCACCCGAGCCGAGATAGAACCCAGCCGCGGCGGTGAGCAGCACCAGCTGCGTGATGCGCGGCTTGGTCAGCTCCAGGAGGGCTACCAGACGTGCTCCGACATCGCGGCGAAGAGGAAGATCAGGGCCAGCGGCAGAGGGATGATCGCCATGATCCGTAGGTTCCAGCGCTCGAACTTCAGGTGCATGAAGAACAGCGCCACGAGCAGCGCCTTCCAGACGGCCAGGAACAGCAGCAACACCAGCTTCAGGTTGCGCGAGATCGGCAACTCGAACGCGAGGGCCAGCTCGGCGGCCGTGAGCACCGCCAGGTACACCCAGATCAGGATGTAGTTGGGACGCTTGTGCGCGGTCTCCATGGAGGGGGGCCCTCAGATCAGGTAGACGATGGTGAACAGGATGATCCACACCAGGTCGACGAAGTGCCAATACAGCCCAACCGTCTCGATGCCGCGATAGTCCTGTCTCGTGTACTTGCCGGGGAGCGCCTTGGTGAAGAACAGGTACGTCATCGAGATCACGCCGCAGGTGACGTGGAAGCCGTGGAATCCGGTCATCGTGTAGAACGTCGAGCCGTACAAGCCCATCGTGGCCGCGGGGAGGGTGCCCTGCGCCACGAGCTCCGCCAGCTCACTGCCTTCCCGCACCCCGCTCGGCAGGAAGCCCCGCTCCACCAGATGGGTGTACTCGTACACCTGGATGCCGACGAACGTCGCGCCCCCGAGGATCGTCATCAGCAGCCAGAAGCGCATCTTCTGCCGGTCGCCGTCCTGGATCGAGGCGTATGCTTTCACCATCGATACGCTCGAGCAAATCAGCAGGAACGTATTGAACGCGGTGACCTTGATGTTGAGGACGATCCCCGGCCTGGCCCACTCGCCCGGAGCTCCGAACCGCAGGATGACGTAGGTCCCGATCAAAGCGGCGAAGAACATCACTTCCGACGCGAGGAACACCCACATGCCGAGCTTCGTGTTGTAGACGTCCAGCCCTCGCTCGGCGGGGTACGGCGGCTGCATCATGTCGACGGTGGCGCTGGCGTGCGTCATCGGTCGTTTCCCCCTAGCGCGCTAGTGAGCCGCGGCCGGCGCGCTGGCCGGCTCGCGGTCGGTCGGGAGCTTCACGTACTGCGGCAGGTAGTCCTCCCTGGCCTGCGGGTGGCTAAACTCATAGGGCCCGCGATACACGTTCGGCACCTTCTCCCAGTTGCCGTGCGGTGCGGGCGCGGGCAGCGACCACTCGAGTCCGTTGTCATGCCACGGGTTCTGCTCGGCCTTCTTCCCCTTGAACAGGCTCCACCAGAAGTTCACGAAGAAGATGAGCTGCGTCGCGAACAGCAGGAACGCGCTGATCGAGATGAACTCCCGCATCGGCTGGTAGGGCTGCAAGAAGGTGTACTGGTTCGGGTCGTAGAGCCGTCGCATCTCCCCGGCCATCCCCGTGATGTGCATCGGGAAGAAGGTGCAATTGTAGAAGATGAACGTGAGCCAGAAGTGCACCTTGCCCCAACGCTCGCTCATCATCCGGCCGAACATCTTCGGATACCAGTAGACGATCGCGCCGAACAGGGCGAACAGACTGCCGCCGAACAGCACGTAGTGGATGTGCGCCACGATGAAGTAGGTGTCGTGGATGAACATGTCCACCGGCGTCGCGGCCATGTAGATGCCCGACAGGCCGCCGATCACGAACATCGCCACGAACGCCGTGGCGTTGAGCATCGGGACGGTGAACTTCAGGTTCCCCCGCCACATCGTCCCCATCCAGTTGAACACTTTCACCGCCGACGGCACGGCGATGATCAGCGTCGACACCATGAACGAGGACCCGAGCGTCGGGTTCATCCCGCTCACGAACATGTGGTGGCCCCACACGATCCAGCCGAGAAACCCGATCGCGACGATCGCGAACACCATCGAGTGGTAGCCGAAGATCGGCTTGCGGCTGCCGTTGGCGATGATGTCCGACACCATCCCCATCGCCGGCAGGATGAGGATGTAGACCTCCGGGTGGCCGAAGAACCAGAACAGATGCTGCCACAACAGCGCCTGGCCGCCCGCCGCGGGATCGAAGAAGTGCGTGTTCAACACCTGGTCGAACAGCAGCATGATCGCCGCGCCTGAGAGCACAGGGAGGGCCAGCAAGCCGAGGATCGCGGTGATGAACAGCGACCACACCGACAGCGGCAGCCGGAACCAGGTCATGCCGGGGGCGCGGTTGTTGATGATCGTGCTGATGTAGTTGAGCGACCCGAGAATCGAGGAGAGGCCCACCAGGATGATCGAAACGGACCAGAGCTCCTGGCCGAGCGACGCGCCCGACAAATCGTGCCGCGCCGAGAGGGGCACGTACATCGTCCAGCCGGCGCGCGCGGCGCCATCCGGCACGAACAGGCTCGCGAGCATCACCAGCCCCGCCGCGAAGAACGACCAGAACGACCACATGTTGATGCGCGGGAACGCCATGTCGTGCGTCCCGATCTTGAGCGGGATCAGGAAGTTCGCGTACACGCCCACGAGCAGCGGCATGATGGCGAAAAACACCATGAACGTGCCGTGCATCGTCACCAGCTGGATGTAGTACTCGGGGAGGATCACGCCCCCGGGCGCCATCGTCTCGGGGAGAATCCCGCCGCCCGGCATCGGCTTCCCCGGGAAGCCCAGCTGCCAGCGCATCTGCATCGCGAGCAGCCCGCCCACCAGCAGGAAGAACAGGCTGACGAACAGGAACTGGATCCCGATGATCTTGTGATCGGTCGAGAAGATGTACTTGCGGATGAACGGCCGGTCGTCGTGATGCGCGTGCGCGCCGTGGGCCGTCGCGGCAACGGTCGTCATTGCGTGGCCTCCTGGGCAGCCTGCTTCATCCAGGCGGCGAACTCCTCCTGGGTGTGCACGAATACCTGCGCCCGCATGCGGTAGTGGCCGAGCCCACAGAGCTGGGAGCAGCCCAACTCATACGTGCCGGCGACCGTCGGCTGGAACCAGGCCCTGATGTCCATGCCCGGCACGATGTCCTGCCGCACGCGGAACTGCGGGACGTAAAAGGAGTGGATCACGTCTTCCGATGAGAGGTGGACCACGATGGGCCGTCCCACCGGCACGTGCAACTGGTTGCGGACCGTGAAGTCGTCTGCCGTGCCGAGCTGGCCGTCCGGGCCTGGATAGGTGACCTGCCACTCGAACTGCTTCGCGTGGATCGCGATGGGGTAGGCGTCGGGGGGGACGCTGTTCCTCCCCTTGATCTCGACCCAGTAGTGGTTGCTGATGATCCCCAGCGCCACCATCGTCACCGCCGGAATCGCGGTCCAGATCACCTCGGCGCGGGTGTTGCCGTGTGTGTAGAACGCCTTCCGGCCAGGACGCCCCCGGTAACGGACGATGAACCAGATCAAGCCCGACTCCACCACCACGAACGCGATGCCCGTGATGATCAGGATCGCGATGAAGAGGCCGTCGATCGGCCCGGCGAACGTCGAACCCTTGGGCGGCAGCCACCAATGCATGGAGCGCTCCTCGTTTAGTTCACTTGGCCGCGAAGCTGAAGTCCCCCGTCTTCGTCTCGCTGCCCGTCACGGTCACGGTGGCGGTCTGCGTGCCGTACTTCTCGTGCCACGCCTCGATCGTGTACGTCCCGGGCGGCAGCCCGCGGATGGCGTAGCTCCCGTCGGTGCCGCTCACGCCGAAGAAGGGGTGCGGCAACACGCCCACCCAGGCGTGCATCCAGCCGTGCACGTTGCACTCGAGCGGCACCATCACCTCGGACGCCGTGAACGTGCGCTCCGACGTCATGGTCGTAGGCTGGCTGATGTTGAAGGGCCGGTTCTTCGTCCCCTTGGCCTTGATGTTGTGCAGGATGCCGTCCGAGTTCTTGATGGCCAGGGTCTGGCCCACGAGAATCCCGAACACGTGGGGATGGTAGCGGCACCCGTCCTGGTCGAGCGTCACGGGCCCCGTGGGCGCCGGCGCCTTGTAGCTCGCGGGGAGGCCCGACTTCACATAGACGAACACGTCGGCGAGGGTGCCGTTGGGGTTTACCTCCACGATCTGCTCGCGCGCCGGCGCGGTGTATTTCGCCTTGCACTTGGGCTCTTCGGTCATGTCGATCACCGGGTTCGCCGGCGCCTTGCCGGTGAACTTCACCTTCCCGGTGACGCTGGCGCCTCCCTGTACCGCCGGCTGCCGCGTCCAGCCCGCCAGGGCCAGCGCCACCAGCCCGATGCCCCCCGCCACCGCCGCAACAGAACCGAGCTTGCCCATCCTGCCTCCTCGATAAGGGTCCTGCACCCTATACCCCAGAGCGCCTGCCTGCCCCCCGCCCCCCCTGCCCCCCCTGCCCCCCTCGCCGCTGCGCGCGGACGATCACCAGCATTCCCAGCCCGAGCGTTACCACCATCGCGATCAGCGGCGACACGACCACGCTCGCCGGTGTGGGCCGGTCGAGCGCGAGGAAATACCACGTGCTCACGGCCATGCGGGAACCGTGTTCCCCGTCGGAACCGTCCCACGCAAAGAACGCCACGGGGATCGCGCGACCGGTCGCAAGCTGAACATCGTTAGCCGTGTCGGGCGTGGCAAGAGCGCGCGTGAACACGACCCGCCACTCGCCGTGATCGTAGACCGCCTGGGCGGCCGGCGCCGACGGGAGCGCGTCGAACTGATCGATCCCCCGCGCCAGCCCGGCCACGGCGCGTCGCGGCTGGCTCGTCCAGCGCCACTGGTACACGGGATCCGTGGCCGCGCCCATCAGGAAGTAGGGCCGCTCCATCCCGTCCGGGATATGGCGCGGGAACTGCACGGCCAGCTGATCGGGCCAGGGCTCCGCCGCGGAGGGCGGGGGCGACGAGTCGTCGCTCGCCATCGTCTCGAGCACGCGCCGCTCGAACGCGAGCCACGCGGTGTCGGGGCTCTGGGAGCGGTCGTCCCAGCTCACGCGCAGCGCCAGCTCCCGGCCGTTGTGCACCGCCTGCACCCACACCCCGGAAACGGCGGGCGCGAACCAACGCGGCTTTCTGATCACCTGGCCCACGAGCGGGAACCAGTAGCGGTCCAGCCGCGCCCACGCCGAATCGTCCGGCGCGGCCGGCAGCGCGCCGGCGATCTGCGCGGCGTGGATCACGTCCCGCACCTCCGGCGTCTCGGCGGGCGAGAGAGAGCGCACGTACTGCGCGAGCCGCCACAGCTGCTCGTCGGTCAGGAATTTCTGGTCGATCAGATCGGAGAAGGAGGGCATCGGCGTCCCGTCGAGGCCGGTGCGCAGCCGGCGGTAGATGTCCGCGGCCGTCGGACCGCCGCGGAACCGCCAGCTCTGGTGGAGGTCGGCGGCGTAGATCGGGAAGCCGGCGTCATCCTTGAGCGTCGGCGCGGACGGTCCGTCGCCGTGCCCCTGGTCGCCATGGCATTTGCGGCAGCCGATGGAATCGTAAAACAGCCGCCCCTCCTTCAGGGCAGCGGCGCCGGCGCCCCCTCCCGGCTCCTTCGAGAACGTCAGCGCCGCGATGTGCTGGCTCGTATCGGCGAAGAACGACGAGAAGGTCTTGAGGTACGCCATCACGTCACGCCGCTCGCCATCCGAGAGCCGGCCCTTCCAGGCCGGCATCGCGCTGCCGGGGAGCCCGTCGTCGATCGCGCGCATCAGGTCCGCGTCGGTCGGCAGCTGGCCGCTCGCCGTGGTGCGCACCTTGTAGACCGCTCCGGTGAAGTTGCGGGGGCGCGGCAACATCGTCGACGCGGCAGGACCGTCGCCGGCGCCGGTCTCGCCGTGACAGCCGGCGCACCATTTCACGTAGACGTTCTTGCCGGCGGTGGTGTCTTGGGCGGATAGACGGATAGCCGGATAGACGGATAGCAGGACCGCGGCGAGCAGCGCAGTCCTATCCGCCTTCACTTCGCGCCTCCGCTCTCCGTCTTCTCCCAGGTGCGCGGCTTCCACCCTGTCTGATCGTACAGAAACACGATCACCGACCAGATCTCCCGCTCCGTCAGGAAGTCCTCCCACCGCGGCATGGCGGAATTCCACGGCGTGCCCTCGCGCGGCAGCCCCGGGCCGCCCTTCGCCACGCGCCAGAAGACGAAGCTCTCCGTGAGCTGCGCGATCGTGCCGTTGTCCTGAAAGTTCGCCGGCAACGGATTGAACCCCGGGGCGTAGTGCCCCTGGCCGTCGAGATGGTCGCCGTGACAGGGCAGGCAGTTCTGGTAGTAAATCCGCTTGCCGTCGGCCGTGTACGCGGGGAGAGACTCCGCGTGCTGCCGCAGCGGATTGTCGAGTCCCGTGAGCGTGATCGTCTTCCCGCGGAACGTGATCTCGCTGGGCGGCGCGGGGTGGATCGACCGCAGATTCGGCGGCGCGGCCACGGTGGTCCGCACCTGACCGTACGCGACCAGCCCCACCAGGGCGGGAACTGCGACGAGCAGCCCCGCGCGCACCGGGCGGAGACGCGGCTCGACGAGCGCGGCGTGGATCGGCTCCCGGAAGCGGCTCCACCGCTCCTCGTTGTCGCTCACGTAGATCAGGACGCCCACGAGCACGGTGGCCATGTACTGCAGCACCACGCTCTTCGGCACGAGGGCGCTCCCCGGCAGGAGCGGCACGACGTAGACGATCACCACAAAGGCCGCCACGAGCAGTGCCGCGGCCTGCCAGAACGGGTGATCGGCGTAGCGGCGCCAGTTCATTTGTGCGCCGCCAGGTACTGCACCAGCGCTTCGAGCTGCGCGGCGTTCAGCATCGTGCCGAACGTCTTGGGCATGATGCCCGCCAGCTTCTCGTAGCCCTTGGCGATCGACGACGCCGGGTCGAGGATCTTCTTGCGGATCGATTCCGCGGTGCGGCGGGACCCCACATGGGACAAGTCCGGAGCGATCACCTGCCCTTGGCCGTCGAGCTTGTGACACACGAGGCAGCCCGCGGCCTGGATGATCGCCTTGGGGTCGGTGCTGCCGCCGGCAAGGCTCCCGCCTCCCGCACTCCCCGGGCTTGCGCCCGGGGTCAGTGGCTTCGCCTTGGCGATATCCTCTCCGGTGACATCCACCGTGCCGCCCTGCGCCTCGAGAAACGCGATCACGGCCCAGACCTGCTCGGGCGAGAGCTGCTTCGTCATCACCGGCATGATCGGCTGGTAACCCGGGGCGACGTAGGCGGTGGGGTTGTCGAGCGACTCGAACAGGTAGTCCTTGCAGCGCTTCCCCGGCTCGCGCTTGCCGCAGCGCACGCCGATCGGCCCCGTCCCCTTCTCGTCGGTGAGCAGGTTGGGGGCGCGCGTGCCGAGCCCGTGACAGGTCGTGCAGCCGCCGATGCCGTTGAACACTTTCTCTCCCGCAGCCACGAGCTGCTCGGGGGTCACGTTGGCCCCGAGCGTGAGCGTCTGAGGGACCTCGGACTGGACCTGCGGGATCTCGTTGGCGATCAGGGTATAGAGTGCCAGTGTCCCGAGCACGACACCGACGACCTTGAGGTTAGTGACCCACATGCCGAGCCCCCTTCCCTCCTCCCTGATCCGGCGCGCCGGGAGCGACGAACGTCGATTTCTCGGCCAGCCCCCCGAGCCAGAACACGAACGCCACGAGACACAGGAAGATCAGCACGCACAGGCTGATCATCTTGGAGGCGTAGCCCAGCGCCGGCGTGGCGGCGTACTTGCTCGTGTCCTGCATCACCTGCCACACGTGCCAGTACTGGCGAATCCCCGAGCGCGCGAATCCCATCAGCCCCATGAG
>QHTX01000141.1:0-5166 GCA_003220975.1 Gemmatimonadota bacterium
CACTGAGAAAGGAAGGGCGAAGTGATGAACGTCAAGAGCATTCATGCGGTGAACCCGCTCGCGACCCTGGCGCTGGTGGCGGGTCTGAGCGCGTGGTTCGCCACGGCGGGCGTCGCTCAGTCCGTTGGCGGCCAGGCATACGGCACGTACGTCAACACGCCGGCCGCCTCGCTGGGCCAGTCTCCTCTCGCGGTGCTGCCGGCGGTCAGCGGAACCGATGGGGACATCGCGTTCGCCGAGGCTGATGCGTCCGGCGTGCCCGGCACGCTATCGACGGAATTCCTCAACAGCACCACGAGCGGTGCGTTGGGGACCGCGGAGGCAGGCGCGCAAAGCACCGCCACCGCGGCCGCCATCAACATTCTGAACGGCCTGATCACGGCGGACGGCTTGGTCGCCAACGTCGTGAGCAGTCGCACCGCGAGCGGGGCCGCGAGCCGGTGACCTCGGGCGATGCAGCGGTGGATCCCAACACCAACATCACCCTGCCGGGCGTCGGCTACGTCGTCCTGAACGAGCAGATCCCGACGGGCGACGGTGTGACGAGCAGCGGCATGACGGTGAACATGATCCATGTGTTCGAGCAGAGCCCGATCCTTGGCTTGCTGGGGCAGATCATCGGGTACCAAACCGTCGGCGAGATCATCGTAGGGTCGGCGACCAGTTCCGTAGGTCCGTGACGGCCCGTAGCGGCCGTCCGAGTATAGGCGGGGGGAGTACGGGTCGAGCACGTTGACCATTCGCGGATTGCGTTCTGCCGTTGCGCCTGCGCGAGCGGTGGAACCCCGATGGTGGCCCGGCTCCCCACGCTATTTTTTGGTGCAGTGCGAAAAGACGTTCCGCCCCAATCTGTCGCATCGGGGTCTCAGAACACCGTGACCTCACGTCACAACGTCCTGTGAGTCAATGGGTTACGGTGGCAGTGCCGCAACAAGCAATTGGCACTAGCCTTGCTGTTGCGTGGGGGCAACATTCTCCGTTCAGGACGGACCATGGCCACCAGGTCGAAGGAGCAGCGGGAGTCGCCGCCTGCCGGCATCCCCATGCACACGCAGGACACGGCCGCGTTGTTGCGCGAGCTCGTGGCCCACCTGCGGCAGAACCGCACCGAACTGCGCGAAGAGTGGGCCCGCCGGATCACCCGGGCCCAGCTGCTCACGGCGATGACCGAAGAGGAGATCTTCGCCGAGGCGACGTCGGTGTACGACAACTACGTCGAAGCGCTCGAGACCGGGACCTTCGAAGCGCTGCAAGCGTACGCGCGCAACCTGTCGGAGCGCATCATTCCGCGGGGCGTCGAGACGCACGAAGTCCTCGGGATCGTGCTGCTGCTGCGCGACGTGCTCGCCCGCTCGCTGTTCGGCAAGTACCAGGAGGACTTCGACAAGCTGAACCGCATTCTCGACGCCTACGAGCCCGCGGCCAACCGCATCGCCAACACGGTGGCGGTGGGCTTCGTGCAGGAGCGCGAGCGCATCATCCGGCAGCAGCAGGAAGCGATCCGCGAGCTGTCCACGCCGGTGCTGCAGGTGCGCGAGCGACTGCTCATTCTGCCGATCATCGGCGTCATCGACCCGCAACGCGCCCGCCAGCTGACCGAGCAGCTGCTGCAGGCCATCCGCACGAATCGCGCGAAGGTGGTCGTGATCGACATCACCGGTGTCGCGGCCATGGACTCGAACGTCGCGAACCACCTGGTGCAGACCGTCGAGGCCTCGCGCCTGCTGGGCGCCACGGTGATCGTCACCGGCCTCTCGCCCGAGATCGCGCAGACGCTCGTGACCATCGGCGTGGATCTGAGCGAGATGGCGACGGTGGGCGACCTGCAGGGCGGCATCGAGGAAGCGGAGCGGTTGCTCGGCTACAAGGTATTGCCGTTGGAAGAGCTGACGCCCAAGGCGTGACCCGTGGACGTCCCGATCCTCAAGCAGGGTCACTTTCTCATCGCTTCGATTCAGTCGGCCCTCTCCGACGCCGATCTCTCGCAGCTGCGGGAGAAGCTGATCGAGCGAGTCGGCCGGTTCCGCGCCCGCGGCGTGATCGTGGACGTGACCGCGCTCGACGTGATGGACTCGTTCGCCGTACGGACGCTGCGGGACATCGCGCACATGGCGCGGCTCCGGGGCGCGGAAACGGTGATCGTGGGCATCCAACCTGAGGTCGCCTTCGCGATGGTGCAGCTCGGGTTGACTCTCAAGGGCATCTCGACGGCCCTCGACCTGGAAGAGGGCCTCGCCTTTCTCAACCAGCACACCCAGGGGCGGCTCGACGAGAAGGGCGAACGTGGACGCATCGAGCGTGGCTGACCAGCTGCGCGTCGAGATCGCGTCGGACGTCGACGTGGTGCAGGCGCGCCAGCACGGGCGGGAGCTCGCCGCCGGCGCCGGGTTCTCGACCGGCGACCAGACGGTCATCGCCGCCGCCATCTCGGAGGTCGCCCGCAACATCCTGATGTACGCGAAACGCGGGGAGATCTCCCTGGGCGTGGTCGCGAACGGCGACCAGCAGGGCGTGGTCATCGTCGCGCGCGATCAGGGCCCCGGCATCCCCGACGTGTCGCGGGCGTTGCAGGACGGGTACTCTACCTCGGGGGGGCTGGGACTCGGCCTCCCGGGCGCGCGGCGCCTGATGGACGACTTCGACATCGCCTCGGTCGTGGGACAGGGGACGACCGTGACGATGCGGAAGTGGCGGCGACTCCCGTCCTGAGGGACGATTGCCCGCTCCCACCCTGATCGACTGGGGCGTCGCGCGGTTGACGCTCACCGGGGAGGCCGAGTCGGGGGACCTCCACTTGGTGCGTGCGGTGCGGAGCGGCGTGCTGGTGTCCGTCGTGGACGGCCTCGGGCACGGCGCCGAGGCGGCCGCGGCGGCGCGGGCCGCGGTCGCCGCGTTGACTCGCTACGCCGACGAGTCCGTGCTGCCGCTGCTGTCCCGCTGCCACGAGGCGCTGCACGGAACCCGCGGCGTCGTGATGAACGTCGCGGTGTTCGATCGTGTCGACGCGTCCATGACGTGGCTCGGCGTCGGCAACGTCGAGGGCGTGCTGCTGTACACCGACCCGGGGGCACGCGGGGCCCGCACGACGTTGATGACGCGCGGCGGCATCGTCGGCTCGGAGTTGCCGCCATCTCGCTCACCCCGGGGGACACGCTCATCTTCGCCACCGACGGCATCAAGGACGGGTTCAGCGACGGCCTGCCGGCCGAGGCGGCGCCGCAAGAGCTCGCCGATCACATCCTCGCGCGCCACGGCAAGGGGACGGATGACGCCCTCGTGCTGGTCGCGCGGTACGTGGGCGCCGGGGCTGCCGGGTGATGGCACACGTGTCGACACATCCCTCGCCGTCGCCCGCCGCGCCCCGGAAAGAGAACGGTCCGCCGTTACGGATCCTCGTGGTCGCGGCCGAGGAGGGCGGCGGCCTCGTGCAGAGCGCGCGCCAGTGGGCCGGGGACGCCGGGCTCGAGCTGGAGACGGCACCGGACCTGCCCCGTGCCGTGCGGCAGCTCGCCGCGAAGCGCTGGGACGTCGTGCTCGCACTGCTCGGCGAGCACGCCGATGAGGACCTGGCCTGGTGGGTGGACGCGTTGCGCGGCGCGAGCGGCAGCCCGCGGCTCGTCGCCGCCGCCCAGGCGCCCTCGATGGGCCTCGTGCTGCGCGCCGAGAAGCTGGGGGTGCTCGACCTCCTCTCCCTCCCGTTGCGTCGGGACGATCTGCTGCAGGCGCTGCGCCGCGTCCGCGCCGCCGCCGCTGAAGTGCCGGTCGCCCTGCCCGCGGTCGAGCATCATGCCGTCGGGCCCTACGCCCTGGTCGGCCAGAGCCCCGCGATGCTCGAGGTCTACAAGCTCATGGCGCGCGTCGCGGCGAGCGAGGCGACCGTGCTCGTCCAGGGCGAGTCGGGGACGGGCAAGGAGGTCGTGGCCCGCGCCATCCATCAGAACGGCGCGGAGGCCGCGGGGCCGTTCGTCGCGGTCAACTGCGCCGCCATTCCCGAGAACCTGCTCGAGAGCGAGCTGTTCGGGCACGAGAAGGGCTCCTTCACGGGCGCCATCACGCGCAAGTTCGGTCGGTTCGAGCAGGCCGGGAGCGGCACGCTGTTCCTCGACGAAGTCGCGGACATGAGCCTCGCGCTGCAGGCGAAGATCCTGCGTGCCGTGCAGGAGCGCGAGATCGAGCGGGTCGGCGGCGAGGAGACGATCCCGGTGGACGTGCGGCTGATCGCCGCGACCAACCGCGACCTGCGCGAGCAGATCACTCAGGGCCGGTTCCGCGAGGACCTGTACTACCGGCTGGCGGTCGTGATGATCCGCTTGCCGAGGCTGGCGGACCGCGGTGACGATCTCGTACTGCTCACCGCCTACTTCGTGCGCCAGTTCGCCGAGCGCTACCGGAAGCAGGTCCGCGCGATCTCCGATCGGGCGCTGGACTTGCTGCGCAACCACGCGTGGGTCGGGAACGTGCGAGAGCTGCGCAACGTGATCGAGCGCGCCGTCATCGTCGCGACCGACACCACGCTGCGGGCGGAGCACTTGCCGGACGAGCTCCGGGGCGAGGAGGCCGCGCTCCCGGCCGTCGGGCGCACACCTGACGCTGGCCGAGCTCGAGGCGCGCCACATCGCGCGCGTGCTGGCCCACACCAGCGGGCAGATCGGGGCTGCCGCCGAGATCCTCGGGATCCACCGCAACACGCTCACCCGCAAGATGAAGGAGTACGGCCTGTGAGCGCGCCGCTCCCGCCGGTGCGCGTGGAACGGGCGCTCGGGCTGCTCCCCGAGCTCGAAGCGGTCGCGCCGCTGCGGGCCCTCCTCGTGTCGATCTCCCGTCCCGACGAGCGGTCGTTGTGGTCGAGCTCCGGCCCGTACCTCACGTTGGGCAAACGGGGGATTCAGCCCGACGAGCTGCGGCGCCACATGCCGCGTGCGTTCCATCAGATCACCCAGCACCTCCAGGCGCTGTACCAGGCATACGTCGAGGCGCTCGACGCGCAGCAACGCAGCGACGCGAGTGGGGTCGTCAGGGCGCTGCTCCAGGCGGGACGGCTCGAGGAGGGCGTGGGCCGACCGACGCAGGCGCGGGCGTGGTACGAGGTGGCGCTGCGGGTGGCCGAGGGGCTGCAGGATCGCCGGCCCGAGGTCCAGTCACTGGAGGCGCTGGGGTGGCTGGCGC
>QHTX01000141.1:5198-13641 GCA_003220975.1 Gemmatimonadota bacterium
GATCGCCGCCTGCGAGGGCCTCGGGGACGCGGCGCTGTGGCAGGGGCAATGGGCGGGCGCGCAGGCCTGGTACTCCCGGGGATTGCGGCTCGCCCAGTCGTCGGTCGACCGCCGCGCGGTGGGCCAGTTGGAGCGGCTGCTCGGCGTGCTGGCCCGCCGCCAGGGCGATCTGGCCGGGGCGGGCGACCACCTGCGCCGCGCCCGCGAGGCCTCCGAGGCCGCCGGCGCGGCGGACGAGATGGCCCGCGTGCTGAACACGCAGGGACAGCTGGAGGCGCAGCTGGGTCGGCACGGCGCGGCGTCGATCGCCTACCGGGAGGCCCTCGCCTGGGCGCAGCGGGCGCCGCGCGACCCGGCGCTCGAGCTCGCCATCCGCCTGAATCTCGCCGAGCTGCAGCTCGATGCGGAGCGGTTCCTCGAGGTCGACGAGGAGCTGCGGCGCGCCGAGCAGGTCGCGATCGCCGGCAATCTCACGCGCCGGCTGGCGCAGGTCTACATCCTCATGGGCCGGTTGCGCGGCCGCCAGCAGGACGAGACGGGCTTTGTCTTCTTCGAGCAGGCGATCGAGCTGTGCAAGACCGTTGAGCGCGCGGCCGCCACGGAGGGCCAGGTGTACCTGGAGTACGGCCTGTTCCGCGAGCGGCTCGGGCAGCGGGAGGAAGCGCGCGCCTATCTGGAGCGCGCGCGCGAGATCTTCGATTCTGTCGGCGAGGCCCTGGAACGCGAGCGCGTGGACGCCGAGTTGCGGAAGCTGTCGGCCTAGCGGTTCATCAGGGGATTGTGCTGCGCGGTGTCCGGTCGGGCGGCGGGCTTCCGCTGGGTCTTACCCTTGGCGGCCGTCGGCCGGGTCGCGGCCGGAGCCGCGGTCTTGTTGGGCGCGCGGGTGTGCCGCTTGGAGCTGCCGCCGCACGCCATGATCGCAAGCACGGCTAACGCTGCACAGAACGTCCTCGGCATAGGTCCTCCGACGGCCGGGGTCGGTCCCAATATAGGAAATCGCGTCCCCCGGCGCCCTAATCCCGCACCAGTGGGCGGGTTAGGCAGGTGGGGCCGCCACCCCCCTTGAGGCAGATCTCCCGTCCGGCGAACTCGTGTACCTGGACGCCAGCGCGCTCCAACCGCGCCCGGGTCTCGGGGTTGCCCGCCACCATGACGGCGGTGCGCGGGGCGACGGCGAGGACGTTGCAACCGAGCGTCGGGAACTCGGCGTCGGGCACGTCGACGAGGGTGATGCCGCGCGCCAGGAGCGCCTCCCGGAACGGGACGGGCAAGAGCGGTGAATACACGACGCACAGATCCCGGTCGAGCGGGCTCGCGATCGACATGAGATGGAACACGTCGGCCGGGCCGCGCCAGTGGGGCAGGGGGACCACGATGAGCTCGTCGATCGAGCCGGCGAGCAGCGCGCGGAGCTGGCCAATCCCCGCGTCGTTCGTGCGATAGCCCCGGCCGACGGCGAGCGTGCGCTCGTCGAGCCACACGACGTCGCCCCCCTCCAGCCGGCCGTCGCCCGTGATGGCGCCGATGATCGGCAGGCCCAGGGTGCGGAACGCCGCTTCCTGCGCCGCGGGCTCGGTGGCGCGCTGCGGCTTCCCCATGTTGCACAGGATGAGCCCGCGGTCGCACGCGATCGAGGCGTCGCGCACGTACAGCGAGTCCAGCCCGACCTGCTCGCTGGGCGGCAGGCAGTGCACGTCCGCGCCGGCGCCGCGCAGCAACGCGAGGAATCGCTCGTACTCGGACATCGCCCGGGCGAGGTCGGGGCGGGCCGTGTAGCTCAGGTCCCGCCACTGACGATCGAGGCTCGCGTCGCTGCGGAACGCGTCACGCGCGTGTTTCACCGCTACGCGCCGCAGCCGCCCCACGTCGCTTTGTCCTCCGACCACGCGCTCCATCGCTGGCCACCCTCCCGGTCCCGCAGCAAGTTTAGCCCCGGTTCGTGGTCCCTGTCATGATCTCGGGAGGAGACCCCATGAGCGATCGGACGATGGATCGTCGCACCTTTGTCGGCCTCGCCGCCGCGGGTGGAGCGGCGGCAGTGGAGTCCAGGGTCCCCGCGCTGGCGCGCGGGGTCAGTCGGCCCTCGGCCGCGCCGTTCGAGCTCGAGGAAGCCACCATCGCCGAGCTGCAGGCCGGAATGAAATCGGGCAAGTACACCGCCCGCGGGTTGACCGCAGCCTACGCGCAGCGGATCGACGCCCTCGATCGCAAGGGGCCCGCCCTGCGCGCGGTGCTCGAGGTGAACCCCGACGCGCTCGCGCAGGCCGAGGCGCTCGACGCGGAGCGCAAGGCGAAGGGCCCGCGCGGACTGCTCCACGGTGTTCCGGTCTTGGTCAAGGACAACATCGCTACGCGTGACCGGATGCAGTCCACCGCGGGCTCCCTCGCCCTGGTGGGCGTGGCACCTCCGCGAGACGCGTTCATCGTGGAGCGCCTGCGCGCCAGCGGGGCCGTGATCCTGGGGAAGGCGAACCTCTCGGAGTGGGCGAACTTCCGTTCGACCCACTCCTCGAGCGGGTGGAGCGGTCGTGGCGGGCAGTGCCGGAACCCCTATGCGCTCGACCGCACGCCGTCGGGCTCGAGCTCCGGCTCGGGCGTGGCCGTCGCGGCCAACCTGTGCCCGGTGGCGATCGGGACCGAGACCGACGGGTCGATCGTGTCGCCGTCCACGTGCTGCTCGATCGTGGGCATCAAGCCCACGCTCGGGCTCGTGAGCCGCACCGGGATCATCCCCATCGCGCACAGCCAGGACACCGCCGGGCCGATGGCGCGCACGGTGGCGGACGCGAGCGTGCTGCTGGGCGCGCTCGCCGGGGTCGATCCCCGCGACGACGCCACCGCGGCGAGCGCCGGGCAGGCGCGCACCGATTACACCGCGTTTCTCGACCCGAACGGGCTGAAGGGCGCCCGGCTCGGGGTGTGCCGATCGCACTTCATGGGGTACAGTCCGGCGACCGACGCGCTGATGGAGGGCGCCATCAACACCGTCAAGCGGCTCGGGGCCGTCGTCGTGGACCCCGCCGACATCGCCACTGCGGGCCAGTTCGACGATGCGGAGTTCACCGTGCTGTTGTACGAATTCAAGGCGGACCTGAACCGCTATCTCGCCGAGTGGGCCCCCCGGCCCCCCGGGCTCCCCGGGCCCCCCGGGGCTTCCGCGAAGACGCTGGAGGACCTGATCGGCTTCAACGACCGGAACAAGGAGCGGGAGCTGCCCTACTTCGGGCAGGAGATCTTCGTGCAGGCGCAGGCGAAGGGCCCGCTCACCGACCAAGACTACCTGCGGGCGCTCGACAAGGATCACCTGCTGGCGCGCACCCAGGGCATCGACGCCGTGATGGCCGAGCACCAGCTCGACGCGCTCATCGCGCCCACGGGCGGACCGCCCGCGCTCATCGACCTGGTGAACGGCGACCCCGGGGGTGGGGGCAGCTTCTCGTCGCCCGCGGCCGTGGCCGGCTATCCGCACGTCACCGTGCCGCTGGGCTACGTGGTCGGCCTGCCTGTGGGGTTGTCGTTCGTCGGACGGCCGTGGAGCGAGGCGACGCTGATCAGGCTGGCGTACGCGTTCGAGCAGGCGACGAAAGCGCGCCGGCCCCCGCGCTTCCTCACTACGGCCGACCTACCCTGAGCTCCGCGTGGCGGAAGCAGGTCACGAGGTGGTCGTTCACCATCCCGACGGCCTGCATGAACGCGTAGCAGATCGTGGAGCCGGTGAAGCGGAACCCGCGCGCGGCGAGCGCCTCGCTCATGGCGTCCGATTGGCGGGTGCGCGCGGGAAGCTCGCGCAGCGAGCGGCGGCGGTTCTGCTTGGGTGCTCCACCCACGAAGCTCCAGAGGAAGGGCGCGAAGGCGCCCTCCTTCGCCTGGAACTCGAGGAACGCGCGGGCGTTCGTCACCGCGGCCGCGACCTTCTGGCGGTTGCGCACGATGCCGGGATCCCGGAGCAGCTGCGCGACCTTCCGGCGATCGTAGCGCGCCATGCGCGCAGGGTCGAAGCCGTCGAACACCTCGAGAAAGCGGGCGCGCTTGTGGAGGATCACGCGCCACGACAGCCCGGCCTGGAAGCCGTCGAGTATGAGCTTCCCGAACAGGGCGCGGTCGTCGCGGACGGGCACGCCCCACTCCTCATCGTGATAGGCGAGCATCAGGGGATCGTCCCCCCCGACCCAGCAGCGTTTGATCATCGGCGGCGAATTTTGCACTCGTCCGTTCCGCGCGGCTAGTATTCGCGCCATGAAATTTCTCCACGTCACGGAGCAGCCGGGAGGGGGCCGGGGGGGCCGCTACGCCGCGTCGCTGCGCGAGACGGCCATCCCCGTGCCCGAGCAGGGCGAGGTCCTGATCCGGGTGGCGGCGTCCGGGGTGAACCGCGCCGACCTCTCCCAGATCGCCGGCCGCTACCCCCCGCCCCCCGGAGAATCGGAGATCCTCGGCATGGAGGCGTCGGGCACCGTGGACGATACCGGGGAGCGGGTGTGCGCGCTGCTCGGGGGCGGGGGGCATGCCGAGTACGTCGCCGCGCCGGCGGGGCAGGTGTTCCCGGCGCCCGCGCACGTCGACCTCGTGGCGGCCGCGGGCATTCCGGAGGCGTTCCTCACCGCGTTCGTCAATCTCGTCGTCGAAGGGAGGGGGGACGTCGCGCCCGGCAGGGGCGTGCTGGTGCACGCGGGAGCGTCGGGCGTGGGGCTTGCCGCGATCCAGGTCGCGAAGCTGTGCGGCGCGCGCGTCGCCGCGACGACGCGCACGGCAGCGAAGCTGGGCGCGCTCGCGGCCGCGGGCGCGGACCTGGCGATCGACGCCGGCGGCACGGACTTCGCCGCGGAGATCGAGGGGCGCTGGGGGCGCGACGCCGTGGACGTCGTACTCGACCCGATCGGGGCGACGAGCCTGCCGGGCGATTTGCGGGTGCTCGCCCCGGGCGGCCGGGTCGTGGTCATCGCGACGATGGGAGGCGCCGTCGTCGAGACCGACCTCGGGCTCCTGATGCGGAAGCGCGCCCGGCTCGTCGGCTCGACCCTGCGGTCGCGCAGCCGCGTCGAGAAGGCGGCCATCGTGGCGCGATTCCGCGAGGAGCTCCTGTCGAGCTTTGACGCCGGGAAGGGGGGGCTGCGGGTGACGGTCGACTCGGCGTTCCCGCCGGCGCGGGCGGCGGAGGCGTTTCAGCGGCTGCGGGAGAACCGCAACGTGGGAAAGATCGTGATCGCGTGGGGAGATCGCTGATGTATCTTCGTGTCGCATGAGACGCGCGGCACTGGTCGTGGCGCTCCTCGCCCCGCTTGCCGGCGTGGCCCCTGGCGGGGCGCAGACCACGGATACGGCCGATATTTATGCCCACGCGGGCGCGAACGCCCTCGCTCCCGCGGCGGCGCGGGCCCTCTCGCTCGTGTATGTCCCGAACTCCCACGACGGGACCGTCACGGTCATCGATCCCGCAACGTATCGCGTCGTGCGGACCTTCCCGACGGGCGCGCTGCCGCAGCACGTGGTGCCGTCCTACGATCTCACGACGCTCTGGGTCGCGAACAACCTCGGCAACAGCCTCACGCCGATCGATCCCGTAACCGGGCGCGAGGGGTCGAACGTGGCGGTGGACGATCCTTACAATCTCTACTTCACGCCGGACGGGCGGTTCGCGATCGTGATCGCCGAGCGGCGGCGGCGGCTCGATTTCCGCGACGCGCACACCATGGCGCTGGTGCAGTCGCTGCCGGTCGCGTGCAAGGGCGTCGACCACATGGAGTTCACGGCCGACGGGCGCGACGCCGTCGCCACGTGCGAGTTCTCGGGTCAGCTCGTGAAGGTCGACCTGGCGACCCGGACGGTCCTGGGCTACCTGACGCTCGACCCAGGGGGATTGGACAGCGCCGCGATGCCGCAGGACATCCGCTCCCGGGCGGATGGGCGGGTCTTCTACGTCGCGGACATGAGGGCGAACGGCGTCTATCTCGTGGACCCGGACGCCTTTCGACGCATCGGGTTCGTCGCGACCGGCAAAGGCACCCACGGCATCTACCCGAGCCGCGACGGGCGCCAGTTGTACGTCACGAACCGGGGGTGGAACACCACCGCGGGCGGGCGACACGGGCCGGGCACGATCACGGTGCTCGACCCGGCGACCGAGCGCGTCGTCGCGACGTGGCCCGTGCCCCGCGGCGGCAGCCCCGACATGGGCAACGTGAGCGCCGACGGCAAGGAGCTGTGGGTCTCCGGCCGCTACGACGACGAGGTGTACGTGTTCGACACCGAGACCGGGCGGCTCACGCACCGCATCAAGGTGGGGCGCGAGCCGCACGGGCTGTGCGTCTGGCCGCAACCGGGGCGGTACTCGCTCGGGCACACGGGCAACATGAGATAAGGACGGCGTCGAGGAACGACGTCGAGGGGGAACGTCCAGAGGTGAACCGTATCAAGGGAAAGCTCATCCTCATCACGGGCGCGAGCTCGGGGATCGGGGAAGCGTGCGCCCGGCGGTTCGCGGCCGACGGCGCGACCCTCGCCCTGTGGGCGCGCCGGCTGGACCGGCTCGAGCAGCTCGCCGCCGAGCTGCGGGACCGCCACGGCGGCACCGTCCGCCTCGCGCAAGTGGACGTGCGCGACCGTGCCGCCGTGCACCGCGCGGCGGACGAGCTCGTCGCCGCGGGGCAGGTGCCGGACGTGCTGCTCAACAACGCCGGTCTCGCGAGCGGCCTCTCCAAGATCCACGAGGGCGATCCCGACGACTGGGATCGCATGATCGATACGAACCTGAAGGGCCTGCTGTACGTGACCCGCGCCGTCCTGCCGCACATGGTCGCGCGGCGCCGCGGCCATGTGGTGAACATCGGCTCGACCGCGGGGCACCAGACCTATCCGATGGGGAACGTGTACAACGCGACGAAGTTCGGCGTGCGGGCGCTCACCGAAGGAATGAACCTCGACGTCGCGGGCACGCCGATCCGGATCTCCAGCGTGGACCCGGGGTTCGTGGAGACGGAGTTCTCCGACGTGCGCTTTCACGGCGATCGGGAGCGCGCCGCGGCGGTGTATCAGGGCTTCCGCCCGCTCACCGCGGACGACGTCGCCGACGCGATCGCGTACGTGGTGAATCTCCCGGAGCACGTGAACATCCTCGACCTGATCATCATGCCCACCGCGCAACGGAACGTCTACGTTGTGGACCGGGAGTCGTGATGCGCTGTCCCGCCGTCGCCGCGCTCCTCGCCCTCGCCGCCTGCGACACCGGAAGCGGCCCCGCGCCGCCCATGGGGTCGAGGCTCCGGCTGCTCGAGACGATCCCCGGAGCCGCCTTCCGGCTGAGCGTGGACGGCAGGGTGGTGAACGCGAACTTCCACTTCGGCACGCTCACCCCCGCGATCGTCGTCCTGCCGGGCCAGCACACGCTGTCCGGGCAGTCCCTGTCCGACACCTCGTCGTTCGACTGGGTGTTGGCAGCCGCGGACAGCGTGAACTACATCGTCTTCGTGACCGACACGACCGGGTCGTCGGGCGCGGTTATCGCGTCGGGCGTGGCGTCAGATAGCGGCCCCGGTCCGGCCGCCGGTCAGGCGGCGCTGCGCGTGGCGGATTTCTCGAAGGTCGCCGGGCTCGTGGCGCACTTCTCGGAGACGGGTGGCGCCGGGTCGGTACCGGTATCGTCGTTTTTCTTCCGCGCGGTGTCGGATTTCACCGACGTCCCGCCGGGCGACTGGTCGCTCGTGGTGTCCCACACGAACATGACGGACACGGTACTCCTGGCCGGGCCAGTCTCCGTCGTGGCGGGGCAGGCCCGCACGGTGGCCGTCCTCGACTCGGGCCCCGGGCCGCTCACCTGGCGGCTGGTGCCGGACCGAAACTAGTCGCCCCCGGGCCCGGGCGTGTAGCTTTCAGGCCCATGAGCGGCCCGTATCGCTATCCGGACAGCAACGTCTTCTACCGCAAGCTGGGGCGCTCCTACCCGCGGATCGTGCGCGGGGAGGGATGTTGGCTCGTCGACGAGCAGGGCAAGCGCTACCTCGACGCGGTGGGGGGTGCCTACGTAGCCAACCTGGGTCACTCGAACCCCGAGGTCGCCGACGCCATCGCACGGCAGGCGCGCGAGTTCGGCTACCTCTCGGCGACGGCGTTCACCCACGGCCCGGTGGAAGAGCTCGCCCGCGAGCTCGCCACCACCCTACCCGGCGACCTCGACAAACTGTACTTCCTTTCGAGCGGCTCGGAGGCGGTCGAGGCCGGCCTGAAGCTGGCGCGGCAGTACTGGATCGAAGCCGGGAAGCCGCGCAAGCACCGCATCATCGCCCTCGCGCCGTCGTACCACGGCAACACCCTGCTCGCCCTCTCGGCGTCGGCGCGCGAGCCGTACAAGCTGCCGTTCCGCGAGTGGCTCGTGGACGTTGCGCGGATCCCGGCACCGTACCCGTACCGCTGCGAGTGCCGGGGCGAGGACGCGGCGTGCCCGACGTGC
>QHTX01000141.1:13665-18258 GCA_003220975.1 Gemmatimonadota bacterium
CTCGGCGCCGACACGGTGGCGGCGTTCATTGCCGAGCCGGTGGGCGGATCGTCCACGGGGGCCTCGACGCCGCGCTCCGACTACTTCCAACGGATCCGCGAGATCTGCGACCGGTACGAGGTGCTGTTCGTCGCGGACGAGATCCTGTGCGGCGCGGGCCGCACCGGCACATGGTGGGCGATCGAGCCGTACGGCGTAACGCCCGACATCATGACGCTGGGCAAGGGCATCTCGGGGGGTTATGCCGCGCTGTCGGCGGTGGCCACGTCAGAGCGGATCGTGGACCCCATCGCCCGCGGCTCCGGGAGCTTCCTCCACGCCCAGACGTTCTCGTTCCACCCCGTGGGCTGCGCCGCGGGGCTCGCCGCGGTTCGGCTGATCAAACAGCGCAAGCTGGTCGAGCGGTGCGCCCAGCTGGGCGTCGTGCTGCAGCAGCGACTCGCCGCGCTCAAGCAGCTGCCCCACGTGGGCGACGTGCGCGGGCGCGGGCTGCTCGCGGGGATCGAGTTCGTCGAAGACAAGGACTCGCGGTCCCCCTTCCCGCGCGCCGCGAAGTTCGCGGAGACGTTCACCGAGGCCGCACAGGACGCGGGGCTCGTCGTCTGGCCGAACGTCGGTCACGCCGACGGCGTGAACGGCGATCTCGCGATGGTAGCGCCGCCGTTCATCGTCACGGAGCAGGAGATCGACGAGATCGTGCAACGGCTCACGGTGGCGTTGGACGCGACGGTGAGCAAGGTCGTCAGTCATCAAGTGGAGCGCCCGTGACCGCCACGGCATCCCCACAGTCCAAGGTCACCTACACCTCCGCCAACGTCGACTGGGAGCTGTTTCACCGCCAGTTCGACGAGGCGCTGGCGCGCGTCCGGGCCCAGCTCGGCCGGGACCATCCCCTGTACATCGCGGGCGACGCTGTCGGGCAGGAGAGCGGAGCGCTCCTCGTGGACACGTCGCCGATCGACACCAGCGTGGTGCTGGGGCGGTTCGCCGCGGCGACCGCGCCGCAGGTGGACCGCGCGGTGGCGGCGGCGCGGGCAGCCCAGCCCGCGTGGCTGCACCGCGGCTGGCGCGACCGCGTGACGACGCTCCGCAAGGCGGCGGGCCTGATCCGCGACCGCAAGTTCGAGCTGGCCGCGATCATGAGCCTCGAGGTCGGGAAGAGCCGGCTCGAGGCGATGGGCGACGCCGAGGAGTCGGCCGATCTGATCGACTACTACTGCCAGCAGGTGGAGGACGCGACCGGGTTCGTGCGCCCCATGGCGCGCGTGACGCCCGTGGAGCGGAACACCGACGTGCTCCGCCCCTACGGCGTGTTCGCCTGCATCGCGCCCTTCAACTTCCCGCTGGCGCTGTCGACGGGGATGTCCGCGGCGGCGCTCGTCGCAGGCAACACCGTCGTGTACAAGCCGGCCGAAGACGCGCCCTGGACCGGCCTCGAGCTGTACGAGGTGTATCGCGACGCGGGGGTGCCGGCCGGTGCCTTCAACTATCTCCCGGGCACGGGCGAGGAGACGGGCGAGGCCCTGTGGCGCCACCCCGGCGTGGACGGCGTGGTGTTCACGGGATCGAAGGCGGTCGGGATGCGCATCTTCCAGGGCTTGTCGCAGCAGTGGATCAAGCCGTGCCTGCTCGAGATGGGCGGGAAGAACGCGGCCGTCGTGATGGACAGCGCCGATCTCGACGCCGCGGCGGAAGGGGTGATGCGCTCGGCCTTCGGGCTGCAGAATCAGAAGTGCAGCGCCACGTCGCGCGTGTACGTACACCGCCGGGTCAAGACGCCGTTCCTCGAGAAGCTGCTCGCGAAGACGAAAGCGATCACCCTGGGGGATCCGACCGAGCGCGACGTGTTTTTCGGACCCGTGATCAACCGGGAGGCCGTGGCGCGCTTCGAGCGCGCCGCGGCGCAGGCCGGACGGGAGGGGCGGATCCTGCTCGGCGGCGCCCGGTTGACGGGGGGCGCGTTCGACCGCGGCCACTACGTGGCGCCCACCATCGTCGAGCTGCCGCTCGCGTCGTCGCTGTTCTTCGAGGAGCTGTTCGTGCCGTTGCTCGCGATCGGCGAGGTGTCGGGGCTCGACCAGGCCATCACCGAGACCAACAAGGCGGAGTACGGGCTCACGGCGGGCATCTTTTCGACCAGGCCCGAGGACGTCGAGCGGTTCTTCAACGAGATCGAGGCGGGCGTTTGCTACGTGAATAAGCGGACGGGCGCCACCACGGGCGCCTGGCCGGGGGCGCAGCCATTCACCGGGTGGAAGGGATCGGGGTCGAGTGGCAAGGGTGGCTGCGGGCCGTACTACGTCGCGCAGTTCATGCGGGAGCAGAGCCGGACCGTCATCGAGGAGTCGCGATGAAGCGGGACTATCCGCGGATCGTCGTGCCGCCACCGGGCCCGAAGGCACGGGCGGTCGTCGAGCGGCAGAACCGCTGGGCCTCGACATCCTACCCGAAGGAGTACCCGCTCGTCGTCGCGCGCGGGGCGGGCGCCGTGGTCGAGGACGTGGACGGGAACCGCTATCTCGACTTCATGGCGGGGATCGCCGTCGCGTCGACCGGGTACGGTCACCCGCAGGTCGTGCGCGCCGTGCAGGAGGCGGCGGGGCGGTTCTTCCACATCTGCGGCAGCGACTTCTACTACGAGAGCTTCGCGGCGTTGTGCGAGCGGCTCGCGGCACTGGCGCCGGGCCCGAGCAAGAAGCGGGTGTTCCTCACGAACTCGGGCACCGAGGCCGTCGAGGGCGCGATCAAGCTGGCGCGCCACTCGACCGGGCGACCGGCGCTGATCGCGTTCACGGGCGCGTTCCACGGCCGCACCATGGGCGGCCTCAGCCTCACGGCTTCGAAGGCGGTGCAGCGGGCCGGCTTCGCGCCGTTCCTCCCCGAGGTGTACCACGTTCCCTACGGCTATCGCTATCGCTGCGACTTCTGTCGCGGCGAGCCCGCCTGCACGATGCGGTGCGTCTCGTCCATCGAGGACGATCTGTTCGCCAAACGGCTCGATCCCAGGGACGTGGCGGCCATCTTCGTCGAGCCGATCCAGGGTGAGGGCGGCTATGTCGTGCCACCGCCCGGATACCTCAAGGCACTGCGCGAGCTGTGCGACCGCTACGGCATCCTGCTCGTGTGCGACGAGGTCCAAAGCGGCATCGGGCGGACCGGACGCATGTTCGCCTGCGAGTACGAGGGCATCGAGCCCGACATTCTGCTCGCGGCGAAGGGCCTCGGCAGCGGCATGCCGATCGGCGCGATCATCGCGAAGGAGTCGATCATGAAGTGGCAGCCGGGCGCCCACGGCAGCACCTTCGGCGGCAACCCCGTGTGCTGCGCCGCGGCGCTCGCCACGCTGGACGTCGTGGAGCGCGAGCTGCTGCCCAAGGTCGCGCCGCTGGGTGAGCGATTGCTCGCGGGCGCGCAACGCCTGCAGCAGAAGTACCCGCCGATCGGCGAGGTGCGTGGCCGCGGCCTGATGATCGGCGTCGAGTTCGTCAAGGATCGCAAGACCCGCGAGCCGGCGCCCGAGATCCCCCACGAGCTGGTGGAGCGGGCGTTCAAGCGGGGCCTGTTGTTGCTCGGCGCCGGGAAGAGCTCGCTCCGCCTCGCCCCGCCGCTGGTGATCGACGAGTACGACGTGGACACCGCGCTGGGGATCATTGACGCGTGCCTGCGGGAGATGACGGACTAGACGTCATCTGTCGTCCGTCATCCGTCATCCGTAAACAACAGGACCATGCCACCGCCGGAGCCGCCTTTACGGACGACGGACAACGGATGACGGATAACGCCTCTAAGGTCATGCCGATGCGCGAAGCGATCGCCCGCTTCGTGCACGATGGCGACACGGTCGTCATCGAGGGGTTCACGCACCTCATCTGTTTCGCCGCGGGCCACGAGATCATCCGCCAGGGCCGGCGCGATCTCACGCTCGCCCGCCTCACCCCGGACCTGATCTACGATCAGATGATCGCCGCGGGCTGCGCCCGGAAGCTCGTCTTCTCGTGGGCCGGCAACCCCGGCGTCGGGTCGCTACACGCCTTTCGACGCGCCGTGGAGCGGCAGGGCGCCGCGCCGCTGGAGCTAGAGGAATACTCCCACTTCGGCATGGTCGCGCGCTTTTCGGCGGGTGCCGCGCGGCTGCCGTTCTGGCCGCTCAAGGACTACATGGGGACCGACCTGCCGGCCGCGAACCCGCGGATCCGGAGCGTGGCGTGCCCCTATACCGGCGAGCGGCTCGCGACGGTGCCGGCGCTGAACCCCGACGTGACCGTCGTCCACGCGCAGCGCGCCGACGTCGCGGGCAATACGCAGATCTGGGGCCTCGTGGGCGTGCAACAGGAGGCGGCCTTTGCCTCGACGCGCGTGATCGTGGTGGTGGAAGAGCTCGTGGATGAAGCGGTGATCCGGTCCGACCCGAACCGGACGCTCATCCCGGGGATGATCGTGGACGCCGTGGTGGTGGAGCCGTGGGGCGCGCACCCGTCGTACGCCCAGGGCTATTACGACCGCGACAACGATTTCTACGTGGCGTGGGAGGGGATCTCGCGCGATCCCGGGCGGCTCGAGGGCTACCTCGAGGAGTACGTCCGCGGCGTCGCC
>QHTX01000141.1:18321-26872 GCA_003220975.1 Gemmatimonadota bacterium
GAGCGGGGTGAACTACGGCTTCTAAACCGGCGTACACGCCCGCGGAAATGATGGCCGCCGTCGCCGCGCGGGAGCTCGCGGACGGCGAGGTCGTGTTCGTCGGCATCGGCCTCCCGAACCTGGCGTGCAATCTGGCGCGCCGGACGCACGCCCCCCACCTCGTGTTGATCTACGAATCGGGCGCCGTGGGCGCGGTCCCGGAGCGGCTGCCCGTCTCGATCGGCGATCCGGCGCTCGTCACCGGCTCGCTCATGGTGTGCGGCATGGCGGGGGTGTTCCAGCTGATGCTCCAGAACGGCCGCATCGAGGTGGGCTTCCTGGGCGGCGCACAGGTGGACCGCTACGGCAACATCAACACGACGGTGATCGGCCCGTATGAGCGGCCGGCGGTGCGCCTCCCGGGGTCGGGGGGCGCCGCCGAGATCGCGATCCATGCGAAACGCACCCTCATCGTCTCGAAGCTCAATCCGCGCGCCTTCCCCGAGCGGGTGGACTTCATCACGAGCCCGGGGCAGCGCCCCGACGGCAAGCGCCGTCGCGAGCTGGGGATGCCCGGGGCCGGGCCGGTGAAGGTGATCACCGACAAGGCGATCCTCGAGGCGGACGAGGAGAGCGGCGAAATGACGCTGGCGGCGCTCTATCCCGGCGTCGCGGTCGGGGACGTGCAGGCCGGGGTGGGATGGCCGCTCGCCCGCCGCGCCCGGCTCGGCGAGGTAGCGCCGCCGACGGAGACTGAGCTGCACCTGCTGCGGGACGTGCTCGACCCCCGGAAGCTGTATCTGAAGGGATGAAGCGCGTCGTCGCAGTCGCACTCTCCTGCTGCGGCGTCGCGCCCTCGTTTGCCCAGCGCGCCCCGGTGCTGCAGCAAGTCGCCCTGCCGCACGCCTACTACTGGCGCGAGATGTACGTCCCTCAGGTGACGAGCGGCCCCAGCGCCGTGACGTGGTCGCCCGACGGTGCGGAGCTCATCTACTCGATGCAGGGATCGCTGTGGCGCCAGCAGATCGGCTCCACGGTCGCCCGGCAGCTCACGAGCGGGCCGGGCTACGACTACCAGCCGGACTGGTCTCCCGATGGTCGGTTCGTCATGTTCGCGCGCTACGCGAGCGACGCGATCGAGCTCGAGCTGCTCGACCTCGCCTCCGGCGCCGTGCGGCCGCTCACGAGGAACGGAGCCGTGAACGTCGAGCCGCGCTGGGCCCCCGACGGGTCGCGGGCTGCGTTCGTGTCCTGTGTTTACAACCGGCGTTGGCACGTCTTCACGGTGATACCCGCCAGCGGCGAGATCACCCGGCTCACGGAAGACAACGACTCCCGGCTGCCGCGCTACTACTACTCCCGGTGGGACCACTACATCTCGCCCACGTGGTCCCCGGACGGGCGCGAGCTGCTGGTCGTGTCGAACCGCGGGCATATCCACGGGACGGGCGGATTCTGGCGCATGGACGCCACTCCCGGCGCGCCGCTGCGCGAGATCCGCTACGAGGAGACTACGTGGAAGGCGCGCCCCGACTGGTCTCCCGACGGCACCCGCGTCGTGTACAGCTCCTACCTCGGCCGCCAGTGGAATCAACTGTGGCTCATGACCGCCGACGGGGGGGACGTGTTTCCCCTCACCTACGGCGAGTTCGACGCCACGGCGCCGCGCTGGTCGCGCGACGGCCGTCATGTCGCCTACATCTCGAACGAGGGGGGGGACACGTCGCTCTGGATCCTCGACCTGCCGGGGGCGCGGAAGCAGCGGGTCGTCGTCACCGACCGGCGGTATCGCGAGCCGATGGGGAAGCTCCGGATCGTGATCGTGGATCGGGATGGCCATGCGTTGGCCGCGCGGGTTTCGGTGAGCGGGCCTGACGGCCGGGCCTATGCACCGGACGACGCGTGGCGCCACGCCGACGAGGCGTTCGATCGCGCCGAGCGCCCGTTCGAATACTCCTATTTTCACACCGTGGGGACCGCCGACGTGACCGTTCCGGCTGGGGGGGGGGCACTACACATCGAGGTGTGGCACGGGCCGGAGTACCGCGTCGCACACGCCGACCTCACGGTCGGCGCCGCGCGCACCGTCACGCGACGCATCGTGGTCGAGCGGCTCGCCGACCTCCCGGCGCACGGGTGGTGGAGCGGCGACCTGCACGTGCACATGAATTACGGCGGCGCGTACCGCGACACCCCGGCGCACCTCGCGTTCCAGGCACGCGCCGAGGACCTGCACGTCGTGGAGGCCCTGGTGGTGAACAAAGAGCAGCGCATCCCCGACATCGCCTATTTCCGCACCGGTCCTGATCCCGTCTCCACGAGCCGCTTCCTGCTGATGCACGGCCAGGAGTACCACACGAGCTACTGGGGGCATATCGCGTTTCTCGGCCTCACCGACCACTACATCCTCCCGGAGTACGCCGGGTATCCCAACACCGCCGCCGCGAGCCTCTCCCCGTCCAACGCCGACGTCGCCGATCTGGCGCACGCCCAGGGGGCGTTGGTCGGCTACGTGCACCCGTTCGAAACGCCGCCCGACCCCGCCGACACGACCGAGCCGCTGACCCACGAGCTGCCGGCCGACGTGGCGCTGGGCAAGGTGGACTACGTCGAGGTGATGGGGTACTCGGACCATCTGGTGACGTCGCGGGTCTGGTACCGCCTGCTGAACTGCGGCTTCCGGCTGCCCGCGGGAGCGGGGACGGATGCCTTCCCCAACTTCGCGTCGCTGCGTGGACCTCCGGGCCTGGTGCGCGTCTACGTGAAGACCGGCGCCACGCTCGATCACCGCCGCTGGCTGGCGGGGATCAAAGCCGGCCGGACGTTCGTGACGAACGCGCCGCTGCTCGAGTTCACGATCGCCGGCCACGACATCGGCGACGAGATCCGGTTGCCCGCTGGCGCCCGCCTTACCGCGCGGGTGAGCCTGCGGTCGAGCATCCTGGTGGATCACCTGGAGATCGTCGGCAACGGCCGGATCGTGGCCACCATCCCCCTCGCGGGCGCCCCTACGGCCGCGCACGCCACCGTGTCGCTTGATGTGAGCCGGAGCGGCTGGTTCGTCGTGCGGGCGTACGGCGACCGCGCCCGGCTCCCGGTGCTCGATATCTATCCGTTCGCCTCGACGAGCCCGATCTACGTGACCGTGGGCCGCGAGCCGGTGCGGTCAACCGAGGACGCGGCGTTCTTCGTGCGGTGGATCGACCGCCTCATGGTCGCGGCCGGGGCGCACACCGGCTGGAACACGCCTCAGGAGCGTAACGCCGTGCTCAAGCAGTTCGCGGACGCGCGTGGGGTGTACGCGCGGTTGGCCACCGACGCTCGCTAGGGCCGTACCACCTCGATCTCACGACTCGCCGTGGCGGGCTCCTGGCCCGGCGCCTTCACAGTCAGCTCGATGCGGTATCGGCCCGGCGACAGGGCCGACAGGTCCACGGCGAGCGCACGGCTGGCGACCGCGACGTCGCCCGCGCGCGTCGCTGACCCCTCATCCCAGTGCAGCCTCATGGTCGCCGTGTGGGAGGCGAGCCCGAGCGCTTCGACGGTCCGGCGCAGCCACCCGACGCCCAGTGGCGTGACCGCGAGTGACGCGCTGACGGGCCCCGCTGGGGAGGTCACGCCGTAGAGCTCCCAGAACAAACCGAGCTTCCGATCCGCTCGGACGCGGGTCGTGCCGAGCACGTGCGACAGGACCGCGCTGAGCTCGCCCGGTAGCGAATCGGGCGCGTCGAACAACAGCACGTCCAGCCCCGCAGGCCCCGATCCGGACGTGCCGCCCGCGCGAATGCCGTGCCGCACGCGGGCCACGCGCCGGGCCCCGGGGGCGACGATTTCGAGGCTCAGGAGCTGTGCGTCGCAGGAGGCCGAGAGGGTGAGCACGTCGGGCCCGTCGGATCGGGCCGGGTGTTGCGCGACCCAGCGGGAGTGCTCGTCGCGCGCCACGACGAGGGCCGCCTGCGCGGCCTGGTGTCCGAACAGGGCGTAGTCGGAGAGATCGTATGCAGCGACCACGAGGCAGGAGTCTCCGCGCCGAAACATGGCTGCCTGATCCTCGAGCTGCTGAAAGGTGTCCGCGTAGGCCGGAGCGTAGCCTTCCGGCGCATGCGACGCGGCGAGCGTCCAATCGTCGCTCGTGGCGTCCGCGGGGGCGTCGAACGCGCGCGCGCTGGGGAAGAAGTGGAACGCGGGGGTCGGGTCGTGTCCCACGATCAACGGCTCCGGCGCGGTGACGGAAGGAGACGCCTCGCGGGTCCAGTATGTCGGCCACCCGAAGCGCAACAGCAGCTCGCGCAGGTCGTCGCCCCAGCCGAGTCCGTACGCCGTGCCGGACGTCTGCCCGATGCGCGCCAGGGTGAGCCGCGCAAAGTGCTCGGTGCGGCGATCGTTTCCCGGTCGCGAGAGCAGCGGGGCGGCGAGCCACCACCAGCGAGACTCGAATGCCGCGCGGTCATCGCAGCTGAGCCGTTCGTAGCGGTGCCGCAGCTCGTCCGGGAGCAGCGGCGCGAGATCGTACCAGCGGCACCGCTCGGGTGCGGGCATGTTCCGCAGCGCGGCGTCGAACGCCGAGTCGGCGCTCGTGAAGTCCCCGGCCGCGTGCAGCGCCAGGCCCAGGAGCGCCGCACACCACCACCCGTCCGCGCGGCACTCGCGCGCCGCCCCGACGGCGGCGCGGTCGCGGCCGGCCTCGACCAGGTAACGCACCCGCTGGCCCGCGATCCACTCGTCGCCCGGGAGGCGCGCGCCCGCGTCGTCGAGCGCCGCCAGCAGCGTGGCCCGGGCGTCTCGGATCAGCTGGGGTTCCGCGGCGGCATGCTCGGGGGGCTGGCGGTCATCGTCGTACCAGTAACAGAAGCGCCCGATCCGCAGGTCGCACGTGCCGCCCGCGTGGCCCGATCCATACGGCAGATGCTGCCGCCGGATCGCCTCGAAGGTTGCTTGCGCGCGCCGCGCGGCCCGCAGCGTGGTGAGTGAGTCAGGCTGCTGCGACCACACGAGGTGGAGCAGGGCGAGCACCGGGCTGAGCGACGTCATCGGGCCCTCGGCGCCAACATACGACAGGGCGGGCGGAGGCGCGAGCTTGACGGCGCCCGGACCACGGGTAACATCGGCGGCGATGGACATCCCCCGCGATTTCAACGCCGCCGCGTGGTTCGTGGACCGGCACGTGCGGGAGGGACGGGAAGGCCGGCTCGCGATCCTGCACGACGGTCGCCGCCTCACCTACGGCGATGTCGCCGCCGGCACGAACCGCGTCGGGAATGCGCTCAAGCGGCTCGGCGTGCGGATGGAGCAGCGCGTGCTGCTGTTGCTCCCCGACTGCCCCGAGTTCGTGCACGCGTTCTGGGGCACGCTCAAGATCGGGGCCGTCGCCATTCCCACCAATACGCTGCTCAAGCCGCGCGACTACGCGTACATGCTGAACGACAGTCGCGCGGCGGTCGCGATCGTGGGCGAGGAGCTGGCTCCGGCGATCGAGGAGGTGCGGGGGCAGCTGCCGTTCCTCGAGCGCCTCGTCGTGGCGGGCCGGGCGGGCGCCGGCCAGGTGGCGCTCGAGGACTTGGTAGCCGGCGAGTCCGAGGACCTGGAGCCCGCCGCCACGACGAAGGACGACGTCGCGTTCTGGCTCTACACGTCGGGCACGACTGGGACGCCCAAGGCAGCGGTTCATTTGCATCACGACATGCCGGTGTGCTGCGAGGGCTTCGGCCGGCACGTGCTCGAGATCACTGCGGACGACCGCACCTTCTCGGTCGCGAAGCTGTTCTTCGCGTACGGCCTAGGCAACGCGCTCTACTTCCCGTTCCACGTCGGCGCCGCGACGGTGCTGTCCCCGGGGCGCCCCGAGCCGGCGCTGGTGTTCGAGACCATCACGCGCGAGCGGCCGACGTTGTTCTTCGCCGTGCCCACCGCGTTCGCGGCGCTGCTGCAGGTCGCGGGCGCCGAGCGGACGTACGACCTCAGCTCCGTTCGGCTCTGCCTCTCGGCGGGCGAGCCGCTCCCCAAGGCGCTGTACGAGCGCTGGCGCGAGCGATTCGGGCTGGAGATCCTGGACGGCATCGGCTCGACGGAGATGTGCCACACGTTCATCGGCAACCGGCGCGGCCGGGTACGGCCGGGGTCGAGTGGCACGCTCGTGCCGGGCTACGACGCGAGGGTCGTGGACGACGACGGGCGCGAGGCGGCGACGGGCGAGGTCGGGCACCTGCTCGTGAAGGGGGACAGCGCGTGCGCCTGCTACTGGAACCAGCACGAGCGGTCCACGCAGACGTTTCAGGGCGAGTGGGTGCGGACGGGGGACAAGTATCGCCGCGACGCGGACGACTATTTCTGGTACGCCGGGCGCGCCGACGACATGATCAAGGCGGGCGGGATGTGGGTGTCGCCGGCGGAAGTCGAGGGCGCGCTCGTCGAGCACCCGGCGGTGGTCGAGGCGGGCGTGGTGGGCGCGGCCGACCGGGACGAGCTCGTGAAACCGCTCGCGTTCGTTGTGCTGGCGCGCGATCGCGCGCCGGGCCCGGCGCTGGAAGACGAGCTGAAGGCGTTCGTGAAGCAGCGCCTCGCGCCGTACAAGTACCCGCGCTGGATCGTGTTCGTCCCCGAGCTGCCGAAAACGGCAACGGGCAAGATTCAAAGATTCAGGTTGCGGGAGACAGCGGACGCGTACACAGCACAAGCAACTACTAGACGCACAGACGCACCGCGGTGAACAGGATACAGGAGCCAGGAAATGCCTACCTGACTCCCGTCACCTATTCACCGCTGTGCGTCTGTGCGTCTAGCCGTTGCCTGTCCCGTCCGTCTCGACACTGCCTACTGCAGTAGCAGTAGCGACAAGTCGTACAGCGCGTGCGTCCACGCCGTGATCCCGAACCCGCGCACCAGGTAGAGCGCCGAGAAGAACACGCCCGCGATCATCCGGAACAGGAACGAGTAGAGCTGCAGCCGGTCGCCGTACGGGCCGATATAATGGAAGGCGGAGAAGATCGCCGCGCCGCCGAGCGTGGCGGCCACGCCGGCCGTGACGGGGCGCCAAGCGAACAGCGCGCGGCAGGCAGTCGCGAGCGCGCCGACCAGGACCACCCGGAACAAGAGCTCCTCGTAGATCCCCGCGCCCAGCGACACCATGAGCCGCGTCCACCAGTCGAGATCCCGCGTCGGCGGCAGGGCCAGCGTCTGCAGCAAGCCCAGGACGCCCGACGTGACGCTCCCCACCGCGAGGCCGAACAGCGACGCCAGCAGCACCGACTCGCCCAGCATCGCGGCGAACACGCGGCCGCGCAGCCGCGAGCCGTGGGCGCGCATGTCCCGCGTCACGAGCCACAGCCCGCCGCCGATCAGGCAGAGCATGAAGAGCAACGGCCCCCAGTTGCCCGCGAGCGCGACGAACAGGCTCTGCAGGATCACGTCCGCGCCGTTCCGCACCGAGCGCGCGCCGTGCGACAGCAAGACCGCCAGCGTCTGATAGAACAGCAGCAACGGCAGCGCGAACAACAGACTGTAGCGCGGCGCGCGGCTCGCCTGCCAGTAGGAGCTGGGGGTGGTGAACGACGAGAGGCCGGCGGTCATAAGTCCAAGAATCTATCGCGAGTTGGTCCCGGGCTGAGAGCCCGGGCTCGGCGGTGGTGCGTCCTTAAGGACGCATCCGGGGCCGAGCGCGCCCTCTCAGGGCGCGACCACTACGACGACGGTTCAGGATCTTGTGTTTCGCGCGCTTGCCACCCCTCTCGCCGCCCGGTATCCTACCCGCCTCATGAAGCTCACGGCCCTCGTTCTCGCGCTCACCGTGGCCGGGGCGTCGACCGCCCCCGCGCAACGTCGCGAGCGCGCCCGCGACGTCGGCATCCCGCTCGAAGGCACCCCCGGCCCCCTCGACGCCATCACCGACGTCGCCGGCGTCGAGGTCGGGCATCGCACGCTGATGTCGGGCAGCGGCAGGCTCGTGGTGGGGAAGGGGCCCGTCCGCACGGGCGTCACCGCGATCTTCCCCCGCGGCAGGGACTCGGCCGACCCCGTGTTCGCCGCGTGGTTCACGATGAACGGCAACGGGGAGATGACGGGGACGACCTGGGTCGAGGAGTCGGGGTTTCTGTGGGGCCCGGTGGCGATCACCAATACGCACTCGGTAGGCGTGGTGCGCGACGCGGTGATCGAGTGGTACGTGCGCAAGGACCGCCTGCGCCATGACGAGTGGTCGCTGCCCGTCGTCGCCGAGACGTGGGACGGCGGCCTCAACGACATCAACGGCTTCCATGTCACGAAACAGGACGCGTGGGCCGCGCTCGACAGCGCGCGCGGCGGGCCGGTGGTCGAGGGGAACGTGGGCGGCGGCACGGGCATGGTGTGCAACCAGTTCAAGGGCGGGATCGGGACGGCGTCGCGGCGGCTCGAGACGCGCGACGGCGGATACACCGTGGGGGTGCTGGTGCAGTGCAACTACGGGCGGCGCCGGCCGCTGCGCATCGCTGGAGTGCCGGTGGGCCAGGAGATCACCGACCTGACGCCGTGCCGGGAGCCTTGCCGGGGGGGGGGCCCGCGCTCCGGGCTGCCCGTGGCGATCCCGCCGGATTTCGGC
>QHTX01000141.1:26891-28334 GCA_003220975.1 Gemmatimonadota bacterium
TCGCCACGGACGCGCCGCTCTTGTCTCATCAGCTGAAACGCCTCGCGAAGCGCGCCGCCCTCGGCGTGGGCCGCATGGGCGGGCTCGCCGGCAACTCGTCGGGCGACATCTTCATCGCGTTCTCCACCGCGAACCAGCGCGCATCGCGCGACTCCGGGCTCGCGCAGGTCGCCATGCTCGCCAACGACCAGATCACGCCCCTGTTCGAGGCGACGGTCCAGGCCACCGAGGAGGCGATCATCAACGCGATGCTCGCCGCCCAGACGATGACGGGGGCGGACGACGTCACGGTGTACGCCCTGCCGCACGACCGGTTGCGGGAGATCCTGCGCAAGTACAACCGGCTCAATCCCTGATGGCGCGGAACGGCTCCTTTCCCAAGATCGCTGCGGCCGACCTGCGGGTCCGCCCGCTGGCGCGCGCCGAGACGATTCCCTCGGCGTGGTACACCGGCGCGGAGTTCCACGAGCTCGACCGCGACGCGATCTTCGCGGCCACATGGCAGCACGTGGCCGACGAGCACCAGCTCGGCCGGCCCGGCGACCACGTCGTCACGGACGTCGCCGGCGAGCCGATCATCGTGGTGCGGGGGAAGGACGGCGCGCTGCGGGCGTTCTATAACGTGTGCCGCCACCGCGGCGGCCCGCTGGCGCTGAAGGACGGCAACGCCGACATGCTGATCTGCAAGTACCACGGCTGGACCTACCGGCTGGACGGGATGCTGCGGGGCGTGCCGCACTTCAACGCCGTCGAGCTGTTCGACAAGCGGGACTACGGCCTCACGCCGGTGCAACTCGCCGTGTGGGAAGGCCTCGTCTTCGTGACGCTGGCCGAGCGCCCCAGGCCGCTCGAGACCTACGTCGCGGGCATCCGGGAGCGCATCGCGCCGACGCGCCTCGACTCGCTCCAGTTCGCGCGCCGCGTCGACTACGACGTGCACGCGAACTGGAAGGTGTACGTCGACAACTATCTCGAGGGGTACCACGTCCCCTACGTCCACCCCGAGCTGTTCACGCTGTACGACTACGAGGGCTACGTGACCGAGGTGCGCGACTGGTACTCGGTGCAGGTGGGCCCGCTCACCGGCGACCGCAACGTCTACACCGCGGGCGGCGGTGATGCGCTCTACTACCACGTCTTTCCCAACCTGATGCTGAACGTCGTGCCGGGCCGGCTGCAGTCGAACGTCGTGATCCCGGTCGCGTCGGATCGCTGCCGCGTGACCTTCCGGTACTACTACGAGGACGTGCAGTCGGCCGCGGCGCGCCAGCGGATCGAAGCCGACGTCGCCTTCTCCGACAAGGTGCAACGGGAGGACGCCGAGATCTGCGCGCGAGTGCAGCAGGGCCTCGGGTCACGCGCCTATGACAAAGGACGGTTCTCGGTGCGCTTCGAGGAAGGCGTCTATCACTTCCAGAACCTCTTGAAACAAGCGTATCGCCA
>QHTX01000141.1:28345-35714 GCA_003220975.1 Gemmatimonadota bacterium
TGAAGCGCCAGCTCGGCCTGCTCGACTCGACGATGATCAACGTCGGGACGATCATCGCGTCCGCGATCTTCATCGTGCCGAGCACGATCGCGCTCCAGCTCCACGCGTCGGCGCCCACGATTCTGGTGTGGGTCGTGGGAGGCGCCGTGTCCCTGCTGGGGGCGCTGTGCGTGGCCGAGCTGGGGGCGGCGATGCCACGGGCCGGCGGCCTCTACGTCTACCTGAGCGAGGCGTACGGGCCGGTGTGGGGCTACCTCTACGGGTGGACGAGCGGCGTCGTGATCAATCCCGCGTCGATCGCCGCGATCGCCGTGGGGTTCGCCACCTACGTGGGCTTTTTCACCCCGCTCGGCGCCGCCGGGATCAAGGCGGTCGCCATCGCCTCCATCGTCGCCCTCACGGTGCTGAATTGCCTCGGGGTGAAGCCGGGCACCGTCACGCAGAACGCGCTCACGCTGATCAAGATGGGCGTGCTCGCGGCGCTGATCGTCATGGGGTTCGTGCTCCCGGGCGGCAGCGCGGCGAACTTCCGGCCCCTGTGGCCCGAGGGCTCGTTCGGCAGCCTGATCGCGCCGTTCGGCGTGGCGATGGTCGCGGCGCTGTGGGCGTACGACGGCTGGATCGAGATCACGTACGTCGGCGGGGAGGTGAAGGACCCGGAGCGCAACCTGCCGCGCTCGATCGTCCTCTCGACCGTGATCGGGATCGCGCTGTATTGCCTCGTCACGGCCTCGTTCACGTACGTCCTGTCCCCGGCAAAGATGGCCGCCTCGTCGCTCGTCGCGTCGGACGCGGCCCAGGTGACGCTGGGACGCGCGGGCGCGGGGCTCGTCGCCGTGGCGATCATGGTCGCCACGCTCGGCGCGAACAACGGCATCGTGCTGACCGCCGCGCGCGTGCCGTACGCGATGGCGCGCGACGGCGTGCTGCCGCGCTGGCTGGCCGGCGTGCACCCGCGGTTTCTCACGCCCGTGCCGTCGCTCGTGGTCCAGGCGGTCATCGCGATCGCGCTCGCGTTCACGGGGACTTACAACCAGCTCTTCACCTACGTCATCTTCGCGGAGTTCGTGTCCTATGCGGCGGGGTGCGGCGCGGTGATCCGGTTGCGCCACGGGGCGCCGAGCCTGGCGCGGCCGTACCGGACCTGGGGCTATCCGGTGACGCCGATCGTATTCATCGCGTTCGCGGCGTGGCTGGTGGGGAACACCATCGCGGAGCAGCCGCGCGACGCCGGCATCGGCACCGTGCTGATCCTCGCGGGGCTGCCGTTCTACTATTGGTGGCGGCGGGTCGCTATTCGTCCTCCGATCCCGGCTTCGCGAGCTGCTCCAGCGCCTGTCCCACCTCCTGCTTCGTATCGGCGTACTTGAGCTTGTCGACGACCGCCTTGAGCCGCTCGGTCGCGAGCGGGTGCGCCAGCGTGAACCGGAACGCCTCCACGACCCAGCGGCGCACGTAGCGGCGCTCGTCGTCGAGATGGGCGGCGAGCACGTCGAGCGCATGCGCGCTGCCCCGGCTCGCGAGCGCCGCGAGCACGTGCGCGGCGAAGCGACCGCCGCCGAGCCGCGCCTCGAGCGCGGGAATCGCGGCCGTGTCCCCGCCCTGCGCGATGATGCGGTAGGCCGACTCCTCGATGACGTCCTGGTACGACGGCGTCGCGAGGCCCCACGCGACCGCGCTGTCGCGCGTCGCCTTGGTCGAGTCGGCCTGGAACAACGCGAGCAGCGCCGCCGCGCGCACCTCGTAGCTCGGGTCGCCGCGGAACGTGGCCCGAGCGAGCTCGGCGACGCGCGCGCCCGCTCCGGGGAGCTGCCCCAGCGCCGTGACGGCGGCACGACGGACCTGCGCCGCCGTGTCCTGCAGCGCCCCCACGAGCGGCGCCTGAGCCACCCCGGCCGGGAAGTGACCCAGGCCTTCGCACGCCGCGGCCCGGGTGAGGAAGTAATCCGAGCGGGTCGCTGCCCAGGCGAGCGCGGCGGCGGCCGCCGTGTCGGCGGTCCGCTGGGCGAGCTGCTCGATGGCCCACTGGCGGTTCCACAGATCGGCGTCGCGCCGCAGCGCGGTCGCGAGCCAGGCGGTGGGCTGGTCGAACGTCAGGTCCTTGAGGATCGTGTTGCCGTCGTCGAACGCGACCATCGTGGGCGCGCCGGGCAAGTTCGCGACCTCGACCGTCTGCTCCCGTGCGGTCAGGTCCACACGCTTCACGACGTCGCTTTCCGTCGTGCCGATGCGCACCGTGACGGGCATGCGGAACACGGCCGGCGTGGTGTAGCGCAGGCCGGTGCTGTCGGCCTTCGTGCTATCGGACTGCGTCTGCTTGACCGTGAGGGTCAGTTTGCGGGCCGCCGTGTCGTACGCCGCGGTGACGGCGAACTGCGGGTGGCCCGCCTGATACATCCACTCGTCCCAGAACCAGTCGAGGTTCTCCCCCGTGGCTTCGAGCACCGCCTGGCGCAGGTCGTCCGTCGTGGCGTTGGCGAGCGCGTGGCGCCTGAGATACACGTTGATCGAGGCCCAGAAGCGCTCGGGGCCCAGATAGCGCAGCAGCATCCGCAGGACGAGCGCGCCCTTGGGGTAGATGTTGTTCGAGCCGAGGGCGGCGAGCGGCATGCGGCGCCGGGCGTCGATCTGGCGGTACTGCCGGTACTCGTCGAGGTAGTAGTCGTCCTCGGCGTGGCGCCCGAGCTTCGCGCCCCAGTACTGGCCCGGCATGAACTCGGCGAACCCTTCGTTCAGCCACATGTTGGCCCAGTTTTCGGTCGTGGTGTAGTCGCCGAACCACTGGTGCGCGAGCTCGTGCGGGATCAGGATCCACTGGTACCAGGGACGGTCGAGATAGGCGCGGTCGTCGGGCAGCCAGTCGACGAGCGTCGTGGCGCTCACGTTCTCCATGCCGCCGAAGAAGTCCGCGACGGTCGTCTGCGCATACTTGTCCCAGGGGTATTTCAGGCCGGTGAGCCGCGAGTACACGTCGATCATGTCGGGCGTGACGCCGAACAGGCGCCGCGCCCGGCCGGAGTCCGCGCGGTACACGTAGTAGTCCACGGGCACGCCGCGCCACGCGTCCGCGAACTTGACGAGCGGGGCGACGATGAGCGAGACCAGGTAGGTGGCGCTGGGCCGGTCCTGGCGCCAGGTCACCGTATGCGTCCCGCCCGAGTTCTTCCGGTCGGTCACGAGCCGGCCGTTCGACACGACGCTGTACTCCGCCGGCACCGTCGCGGCGAGCTCCCACGACATCTTGTCGTTGGGGAAGTCGTAGGTCGGGAACCACAGGTGGTTGTCGTGGTCCTCGCCCTGACTCCAGATCTGCTGGGGGCGGTGCTCCCGGCCCTGCGGCGTAATGAAGGTGAGACCGCGGCCATTGTCGATGCGCGCGTGGTATTCCACGGCGAAGCGGAGCGTGTCGTGGAAGGCGACCGGCCGCGCGGGATAGACGACGAGCGTGTCGCCGTGCGCGGCGAAGCGTAGGGGCACGGCATGCCGTAGGGGCACGGCATGCCGTGCCCCTACATCATTCGCCTCCACCACGGCCCGTACCGTGAGCAACCGGCCGGCATCGAGGATCACCGAGTCGAGGCCGGGACGCAGCGCCACGAGCGTGGTCGTCACCCGCCCGTCGAGCGACGTCGAGTCCCAGTCGAAGTTCCGGACCTCGATGCGCTGATGGATCAGGTCGTAGTCGTGGGACCGGGTGTACGCGTCGTTCGCCATCCGCGCGGCGTTGGACTGGGCCACGAGGGGGGCGGGCAGAACGAACAGCAGAGCGAGCAGTCGGGCGTTGCGTTGCATCGTCGAACTCAGGATGATGTTGATGTCAGTGATTCCCGGGCTGAGAGCCCGGGCTCGGCGCTATGTGCGCCCTGTAAGGGCGCACCCCAAGCCGAGCGCGCCCTCTCAGGGCGCGGCACAATCGTGACAGCCTCCGCTCCGGGGTCGGGTCATCTCTTCCCGTCTCGCAGGATCTCCCTTGCCGCGTTGTAGCCGCACGCCCCCATCACGCCGCCGCCCGGGTGCGTGGCCGACCCGCACAGGTAGAGCCCCTTGATCGGGGAGCGATAGTCGGCGTAGCCCGGGAGGGGACGCAGGAAAAACAGCTGGGGCAGCGTCATTGCCCCCTGGAAGATGTTCCCCCCGGTGAGCCCGAAGCGGCGCTCCAGGTCGAGCGGGGACAACACCTGCCGGTCGATCACGGCGCGCTTGAAGTTGGGCGCGTACTCGTTGAGGATGTCGAAGCAGCGGTCCGCGAACCGGTCCTTCTCCTGGTCCCAGCCACCGTTGCGCAGCCGGTACGGCGCGTACTGCACGAAGAACGACATCACGTGCTTCCCGGCCGGCGCGACCGTCGTGTCGAGCACCGAGGGAATCGTGCACTCGAGGATCGGGTTCGCCGAGGGGCGGCCGTACTTGGCATCGTCGTACGCTTGCTCCATGTAGTCGAGCGTCGGGGCGATGTGAATCGTGCCGCGCAGGTGCGCGTCCGGTGGCAGGGCGCTGCCCTTCACGGCGCTGAAGTCCGGCAGCTCGGACAGCGCCACGTTGATCTTCAGCGACGCGCTCGAGTAGTCGATGGCCCGCACGGCGCTCACGAAATCGGGCGGCAGGTCGCCCTCCTCCACCAGCTTGAGGAAGGTGACGTGGGCGTCGGCGTTCGATGCGACACGGGGCGCCGTGAGCTCGGTGCCGTCGTCGAGCGCCACGCCCGTCACCCGGCCGGCGCGGGTGAGAATTCGGGCGACGGGGCTGTTCACCCGGATGTCGACGCCGCGGGCGCGCGCGGCGGACGCGAGGGCGTTCGAGATGCCGCCCATCCCGCCGCGCACGTAGCCCCACATCCCGCGCACCCCGTTGCACTCGCCCATCACGTGGTGGAACAGCACGTACGCCGTGCCGGGGACCGACGCCGAGGCCATGGCGCCGATGATCGCGTCGGTCGCGAGCGCGATCTTCAGCTCCTCCGACTCGAACCAGCGGTCGAGGATCGGGCGCGCGGCGCCGGTGAGAATCTCGAGCGCCCGGGGGCCGTCCCGGCCGAGCTTCAGGAACCGCCAGCCGAGCCCTGCGAGCTGCGGCAGGTTGCGCGGCCGGAGCGACCAGGGATCGGGCGGCGTCTGGAGCAGCGTCGGCTCGATGAAGTCGGCCACCCGCTCGAGCATCGCCTCGTAGCGGGGCAGGGCGTCGGCGTCGCGCCGGGAAAACTTGGACACCTCGTGGCGGGTGAGCTCCTTGTCGGGCCCCATCAGCAGGAAGCGCCCGTCCGGGAAGGGCGTGAACGACGACGGGCTCCGCGGCAACAGCTCGAACCCGTGGCGGGCGAGCTCCAGGTCGCGGATGATTTCGGGACGGAGCAGGCTGTTCACGTACGAGGCGGTCGACACCTTGAAGCCGGGCCACAGCTCTTCGGTGACGCAAGCGCCGCCCACGACGTCGCGACGCTCGAGCACCAGCACCCGCAGCCCGGCGCGGGCGAGATAGGCCGCCGTCACGAGGCCGTTGTGACCGGCCCCTACGATGATGATGTCGTACGCACCCGGCATGACGATCCCTGTCGCGAGCTGGCGTCGCGCGGTAAGTTAGGGGGAACTCCCCATGTCGCAGGCCCGGAGCAGAGTGGCCCGGCTGTTGATGGTCGCGTGGTCGGTGGCCGCCGCCCTCGCCCCCGCTCTCGCCGGCGTCGGGTGCGCTCGGAAACGGGCCACCGCCGATCAGGCACCCGCCCCCGAAAACGCCCTCCCGGCGACGCTGCACGTCAGCAACAGCAACTGGTCGGACGTCAGAATCTACCTGGTCCGGGGCGGCTCGTGGCTGCGGCTCGGCCTCGTCACCACCAACGGTGCGGCCGACTTCGAGATTCCCCCGGATTTCCTGCGGCAGGCGGGGAACGTCACCCTCGTCGCGTCGCCCGTGGGCGGCCGGACCGTCTACAGCACGTCCCTGGCCGGCATCATGCCCGGCGACGAGCTGGAGCTCGTCGTCGAGGGGTTCCTGCAGTACTCGCACCTCGTGGTGCGCTAGAGCCTCACGGCTTCCGCTGCAACCGCTCGAGCAGCGTGCCCAGCTCGGGCGGCACCTCCACGCCGAACACGTCCTTCATCGGCGCCGTGACGACGAGCGAGCGCGCTCCTCCGGCGCCCTGCGCGCCCGCGGCCCCCGCGGCGCCGTTCTGGCCGGGCGCGCCATCGGCGGCGTCGGGACAGCGGCGGTTGCTCGAGTCCGTGGTCCCCTGGCCTCCCTTGCCGCCCTTTCCTCCGGACCCGCCGGCGCCTCCCGGGCCTCCCGGGCCGCCGCTGCTGCGGCCGTCGACGATCCCTGCGAGGAACGGGTTGTCGAGCGGGACGATGACGTTGACCCGGCCGCCGCGTCCGCCCGCCCCGCCTACGCCGCCGTTGCCCCCGTTCCCGCCCGGCGCGCCGCCCTGGGCCGGGCATCCCGCGGCGCCGGCGGAGCCGTCGGTGCCCGCCGTCCCCGCGAGCCCCGAGCCGCCGCGTCCGCCCCGCGACTCGATCACGAGCCAGTCGGCGGGCGGCACACTGCTCGCGTCCGCGAGCACGAAGAACGGGGGCGCGAGCCCGACCTGAATCCCCGCGACGAACAGCTTGTTGTAGAACGGCGAGCGCAGCACCGCCAGCCGCACGGTCACGTCCGGCCCGTTCCCCCCGGGCTGCCCCGCGCCGCCCGGCTCACCCCAGAAGCTGAACGAGTGCCGCATGCAGCTGTAGTCGGGCGGGATCACGGTCGTGTTCGTCGCGCTCGGCCTGGCGCGCAGCGTCGCCGTGAGGCGGAAGCCAGTATTCACGGTGGTGAGGGGGTTCACGTTCGTCACCCAGTCGCCGTCCTCCTGGCTCACCGCGTCGGGGCTCTCACGGTCGAGGAACACCACGTGCAGGCGCGGCGGATGCTTCTTGTCGTAAGACCGGGCGAAGGGAATGCGCGAGCCGTCCGCGAGCACCGCCTCGTAGCTCGTCGGCATCACGGCGCCCGGACAGGCGCGCGCGTACCCGGTGACGATCCGGATGTCCCGGATCTGGGCGACGAGGCCGGGATCGGGGGTGAAGTCGGGCGGGGGAGCGTGCGAGCAAGAGGCGAGAACCGTCGCGGCGAAGGACGTCAAGGAAAGACGTAGCAGAAGGGCGTCAAGGGGAGACGTCGGTCGCATGGGGGTCCCTGAGGGTGCGGGCACAACATGTGAAAACCGGTTCTAATAAGCAACTTGCCGGAGGGTTTGGCAGTCCGTAGACTGCCGCCGATGGATCGGCCGGGCTATGGACTGATCGAGACGATGCGGGTACGCGGCGGCCGCATTCCGTTCCTCGAGCGCCATCTCGCGCGGCTCGACCGGTCGCTCAAGGAGCTGGGGCTCCCTCGTCCC
>QHTX01000142.1:0-7662 GCA_003220975.1 Gemmatimonadota bacterium
TCCCCGCCGCGCGGCGTGTGCGCGACCTCGGGGTGGAACAGCAGCCCGTAGATCGGAAGCGCCTCGTGCTGGAAGCCCGCTACCGGGGCGTTGCCGCTCGACGCCGTCACCCGGAAGTGGGGCGGCGGCTGCTCGATGCGGTCGCCGTGGCTCGCCCACACGGTGATGCAGGCCTGCGGCTCGAATCCCGCGAACAGCCCCCCCCCGGCTTCCCGCACCGTCACCTCGGCGCGGCCGTACTCGCGCTCGCGCGACGGCTTCACCTGCCCGCCCGCGAGATGCGCCACGAGCTGCATCCCGTAGCAGATGCCGAGCACAGGCACGCCCAGCTCGAGCAGCGCGGGGTCGGCCGTCGGCGCGCCGGCGTCGAACACCGAGCTCGGGCCCCCCGACAGAATGATCCCCTTCGGCTGGAACTCGCGCACGAATGCGAGGTCGGTTCCCCGCGCCGCCGGGTGGATCTCGCAGTAGACGTGCGCCTCGCGCACGCGCCGCGCGATCAGCTGGGTGAATTGCGACCCGTAGTCGAGGATCAGGATGCGGTTCACGATCGATACCACGTCGTCGGCTCGAGCACTTCGCCGCGCAGCAGGTCTTCCAGCGTCTCCCGCTGCCGCGCCACGTAGTAGCGGTCGCCCTCCACCAGTACTTCCGGGGGGCGGGGGCGCTGGTTGTAGGTCGAGCTCATCACGAACCCGTACGCCCCGGTGCCGAGCACCGCGAGATACTCTCCCGGCTCGACCGCGGGGAGCTTGCGGTCGAGCGCGAGGAAATCCCCCGACTCGCAGATCGGCCCGACCACGTTCACCAGCTCCTCGGGCCGTTGCCCGTCTTTGAGCGGCACGATCTCGTGATGGGCGTTGTAGTGACTGGGGCGCACGAAATCCGTCATCCCCGCGTCCACGACTACGAAATCCTTGCCTCCCGCGTGCTTGCGATACAGCACCCGCGTGAGCAGCACGCCGGCGTTCGCCACCAGGTAGCGGCCGGGCTCGCACACCAGCGCCAGCCCCGCCTGCTTGAGCAGCGGCGCCACCGCATCCGCGAACGCCTGGGGGCTGGGCGCCTTCTCGTTGTGGTAGCGGACGCCCAGCCCGCCCCCGACGTCCAGCGCCTCGATCGTCGTGAGCCCCGACGCCCGCAGCGCGGTCACGAGCTCGAGCAGCTTGATGGTGCCGCGATGATACGGCTCCACGTCCGTGATCTGCGAGCCCAGGTGCATGGCGAGGCCGCGCAGCGTGAACAGCGGCTCGGCGACAATGCGCTGCGCCACGCTCACGACCTCGTCGTAGGGGACGCCGAACTTCGCCGTCTTCTCGCCGGTCTTGGTGTAGGGGTGCGTCTCGGTCGCGACGTCGGGATTCACGCGGATGCCGAGGCTCGCCCGCTTCTTGAGCCTGCGCCCGACCGTGATCGCCACGTCCAGCTCGGCGGAGGACTCAATGTTCACGAAGCCGACGCCGACGCGGATCGCTTCCTCGAGCTCGGCCGCCGTCTTGCCGACGCCCGAGAACACGATCGAGGCGGCATCGAATCCGGCCGCGAGCGCGCGCCGCAGCTCGCCCACCGAGACGATGTCCGCTCCCGCCCCAAGGGCCTTCAGAACCTTGAGAACGCCGACGTTGCCGTTGGCCTTCACCGAGTAGCAGATGCGGTGCGGTACCTCCTGGAGCGCGTCGTGCAGGGCGTGGTACTGCGCGCGGATCAGGTTGGCGCCGTAGACGTACACGGGCGTCCCCACGCGCTCCGCGATCGAGCGGAGCAGCGCGGGGTCGAACCCTAGTACGCCTGGGCCCACACGGCCTCCGCCACGCTCGGCTTGCCACACCACATGCACGTCTTGGGCACCTCGGGCGAGCGGAACTCGGGATCGGGGAGCACGCGGATCGTGGCCCCGGTCTGCTGCTTGATCTCGGTTTCGCACTCGCCGGAGCCGCAGAAGCCGCCGTAGGCGAAGCCGCCCCCCCCCGGGCCCTTCATGAAGTCCACGAACTGCTGCTTCGTGACGCCGCGAATCGTATGCGCTTCGCAGCGCTCCTGGGCGGTGGTGAATAGCGTCATCTGAATCTCGTCCAACGCCCCCTGCACCGCGGCGAGCAGCCCGGCCAGCTTCACGGGTGCCTTGCCCCCCGTGCGACGAGCCGCCACTGCCTGCCCCGCGGCCACGTCGCGCGGTCCGATCTCGAGCCGCAGCGGCACCCCCTTCGCCTCCCACTCGAAGTACTTGGCGCCGGGCTTCACGCTGTCCCGCGCGTCGATCTCCACTCGAACGCCCGCGTGGGCGAGCTCGTCCTTCACCTTGCCCCCGACACCTAACACCTGACCCCTTTCTTCCTCCGATTTCCAGATCGGCACGATCACGACCTGCACCGGCGCCAGCTTGGGAGGCGCGACGAGTCCGTTGTCGTCCGAGTGGGTCATCACCAGGCCGCCGATCATCCGCGTCGAGACGCCCCACGAGGTGTTCCACACGTACTCGAGACCTCCCGTGGCGGTCTGGTACTGCACGTTGAACGCCTTCGCGAAGTTCTGGCCGAGGTTGTGCGATGTGCCGGTCTGGAGCGCCTTGTTGTCCTGCATCAACGCTTCGAGGGCGTATGTCCGGAGCGCGCCGGCGAATTTCTCGCTCTCGGTCTTCTTGCCGGTGATCACCGGCATCGCCATCCACTCTTCCTGGAAGCGCCGATACACGCCGAGCATCTGGCGTGCCTCCGCTTCCGCCTCGGCCTCGGTCGCGTGCGCCGTGTGCCCCTCCTGCCACAAGAACTCCGTCGTGCGAAGGAACAGCCGGGTGCGGAACTGCCACCGCACGATGTTGCACCACTGGTTCAGGAGCAGCGGCAGGTCGCGATAGCTCTGGATCCATTTCGCGAACATCGCGTAGATGATCGTCTCCGACGTGGGACGGACGACCAGCGGCTCCTCGAGCTCCGAGGCAGGGTCCGGGATCACCGCCTGCACGCCCGCCTTCCCCGTCGCCTTGAGCCGCGTGTGCGTCACCAGGGCGACTTCCTTGGCGAACCCTTCGACGTGCTCCGCCTCCTTCGCGAGGAAGCTCATGGGGATGAAGAGCGGGAAGTAGGCGTTCCGGTGGCCCGTCGCCCTGAACATGTCGTCCAGGGCGCCCTGCATCAGCTCCCAGATGCGGTAGCCGTGGGGACGGATCACCATGCAGCCGCGCACCGGCGAATAGTCCGCCAGCTCCGCCTGCATGACGACGTCGTTGTACCACTCGCTGAAGTCCTGCGTGCGCGGCGTGATTTTCTGCGCCTGAGCCATTAGCGAAAGAATCCGTTCAAGAGCCTCGCGACCGGCACCTTCTCCTCGGTGCCCGCGTTCAAGTCCCGCACCACCACCTCGCTCGCCGCCCGCTCGTCCGGCCCGACGATGACCGCACGCGGTGCGCCCCGCGCCGCCGCCAGCTCGAGCTGCTTGCGGATCGCGGCATGCCGCAGGCCGTACTCCACGGCGACCCCCTGGTCCCGCAGCTCGTGCGCCAGCTTCAGCACCGGCTCCACGTCCTCGCCGCTCACCGCGACTAAAAAGGCGTCGAGCTGAGCCGGCGCCTCGGGCTGCTTCGCGCGATCCTTGAGTAATTCTCCGAGGACGACGTCTCCCATCCCGAACCCGACGCAGGGGAGATCGACCCCGGCGATGGCCTTGATCAGGTCATCGTAGCGCCCGCCCCCGCAGATCGCCCGCAGCGACCGTCCCTGGTCGAACAGCTCGAACACGATCCCCGTGTAGTAGGCGAGGCCGCGCACGATCGTGAAGTCCACCTCCACGAAGGGCCCCAGGCCCATCGCGCCGAGCCGCTGCACGCACTCGTTCAGCGGCTCCGCCGCGGCGGATTCGCGCAGCTCCGCCGCGCCGTCGCGCAGACCGGACATGAACTCGAGCACGGGGCGGACGCGTGCCCGATCGGCCCGCAGGGCGTCGGTGAGCAGGCGCTCGCTGTCGGCGGGCGCCCGCTCCCACTTGTCGAGCGCCGCCAGCACGGGGACGAGCTCGTCCGCGGCGACGTGGTGGCTGTGCCGCAGCTTCGCCACCACCACGCGACGGTCCGAAATCCGCAGCCGGACCTCCGCCGGCCCGAGGCCGAACGCCCGCATGATGTCGAGCGCCGCCGCCATGACCTCGGCGTCGGCGGCCGGGCCCGCCTCCCCGATGACGTCCATGTTCAGCTGGAAGTGCTCCCGCAGCCGTCCCCGCTGCTGCCGCTCGTAGCGGAACAGCTGCGGGATCGCGAACCAGCGGATCGGCTTCTTCAGGGCCTGCGCGCGCTCCCCGACCATCCGGGCGAGCGTCGGGGTCATCTCGGGACGCAGCGCGACCTTGCGGCCCCCTTTGTCCTCGAACGCGTACAGCTGCTCGACGATCTCCTCGCCGCTCTTTTGGGTGTAGATCTCGAGCGGCTCGAGCGGCGGCCCGTCGTACTCCTCGAAGCCGTAACGCCGCGCCACGCTGCGCCACACGGCGAAGATGTGATTGCGGAGGGCCAGCTCTTCAGGGTAGAAATCGCGGAAGCCGGGGAGCGCTTTCCCTTGCATCACAACAATTTAGCCGACCGGCGCGAAGCCCGGCAAGCGGGCGAGCGCGTCGCCCACGGTGTGGAACGATCCCGTCACGATCACCGTCGCCGCGTGCTGCTGCGCGCGCTCGAGTGCGCGCTCGAAGTCGGGCTCGAACACCGCGCTCCCGAGCGCGACGCCGAGCTGCGCGATTTCCCCCTCGAGCCGGTGCAGGTCCCAGCGCCGCCGCTCGGGCGCCGAGTCGGGCATCGTGAACACGAACTCGTCAATCTCGCGCGCCAGCGCGGCGATCATCCCGCGGTAGTCTTTATCGCCCAGCACGCCGACGAGCGCGCGGCGCGGGCGGGGCGGGTCGCAAGCTCGCAGCGTGTCGGCGAGCACCTGGGCGCCGTCGGGGTTGTGGGCCACGTCGAAGATCCAGTGGCCGCGCACGTCGAATCGACCCGCCACGTAGGCATGGGCGAAGCTGGCTGGCCATTCGTCGCCCACCGGCCCGAACGGTGGCGGCAGCGCGTTCAGCGCGGCCAGCGCCACCCAGGCGTTCGCGACCTGGTGCCGGCCTTTCATGCCGAGCGACCGACCGGGCGGAGCTGGCTGCTCCGTGTCCACCACGATCACGGGGTTCGCCCCGCGGCGCTCCGCCTCCGCGACGAGCACCTGTCGTACCGCGGCGTCCCGCTCCCCGGTCACGAACGGCACGTCCGGCTTCGCGACCCCGGCCTTCTCCCGGGCGATCGCGGCGAGGTCGGTGCCAAGGTAGTCGGTGTGCTCGCGGGCGATCTTGGTCACGACCGAGACGAGCGGGGTGATCACGTTGGTCGCGTCGAGGCGCCCGCCCAGCCCCACCTCGATCACCGCGATGTCGACGCCCCGCGCCGCCAGGTCCGCGAACGCGATCGCCGTCGTGGCCTCGAAGAAGCTGGCATCGAGCCGCTCGATGTGGGGCCGAAGAAACGTGGTCCACTCGGCGAACGCCTCCTCGCCGATCGGCACCCCGTCCACGACCAGGCGCTCCCGCACCGACACGAGGTGCGGGGAGGTGTACACCCCCACCCGGAAGCCGCGCGCGGCGAGCTCGGCGGCCGTGAAAGCGCAGGTCGAGCCCTTGCCGTTGGTGCCCGCGACGTGGACGGCGGGGAAATGCCGCTCGGGATGGCCCAACACGTCGAGGAGCCCCGCGGTCGGCCCGAGGCTCCACTTGATGCGGCTCCCTTGTCGTTCAAAGAGAAAGCGGCAGGCGTCCTCGAAGGTCAGTCGGCGGCCTCTGCCGGTTGCCGGCCGGCCATGTGCCGCAGCAGCTGGGCGGTCGTGTCCCGCAGCTCGCTGCGCGGCACCACCGCGTCGACCATCCCGTGCTCGAGCAGGAACTCCGCCGTCTGGAACCCCTCGGGGAGGTCCTGCCCGATCGTCTGCTTGATGACCCGCGGTCCGGCGAATCCGATCACCGCCCCGGGCTCGGCGAGGATGACGTCCCCCTGCATCGCGTAGGAGGCAGACACACCGCCGGTGGTGGGGTTGGTGAGGATCGAGATGAACGGCACCCGCGCCGCCTGCAGCCGCGCCACCTCCACCGAAGTCTTCGCCATCTGCATCAGCGACAGCACCCCCTCCTGCATGCGCGCGCCGCCCGACGCCGAAACAACGATCAGGGGGATGCGACGCTCCGCCGATCGCCGCGTGAGCCGGGCGATTTTCTCCCCCACGACCGAGCCCATGGACCCGCCCATGAAGTTGAAATCCATCACGGCGAGGTCGATCGGCATGCCGTCGAGGCGGGCGTACCCGGTGCGCACCGCTTCCAGCGGACCGGCCTTCTTGATGGCCGCCTCGAGCCGCTGCTTGTAGTGCTCGAATCCGAGGGGGTCCGCCGACCGGAGCCTGCTGTCGAGCTCGTGCCAGGAGCCCTCGTCCACGAACAAGTCGATGTACTCCTGGGCGGTGATGCGGCGGTGGTGCCCGCAATTGGGGCACACGTTGAAGGCGCGGACGAAGCGGTCCTTGATGTCGATGTGACCGCACTCGTCGCATTTCTCCCAGGCGTCGGCCGGAATCTCGAGCCGGACCCGTTCGGACGTGCGCGGCTTACGCTCTTTCTTGAACCAAGCCATGCGGAGAATATGGGGCGTCTGGAAGGCGACAATTTGGGAGGGGGCTCCGGTACGCGCCAGCCCCGACGCTGTAACTCGTTGTCACAGCTCAGCGTAACCCGACTGGCGCGACTCCCACGCCACCCGGAGCGAGATCCCCACGGCGAGCGAGCAAGCCAGCAGGAATGAGCCGCCGTACGAGAAGAACGGCAGCGGGATCCCCGTGATCGGGAGCAGGTTCACCGTCATCCCCACATTCTCGATGATGTGGGTGCAGAGCAGCCCGGCGACGCCGAACACGCACAGGCTGGAGTAGGGGTCCGTGGCCCGCCGGGAGATGCGGAGCAGCACGAGGATCAGAGCGGCGAACAGCGCCAGCGCGACGACCACCCCGACGAACCCCAGCTCCTCCCCGACCACGGAGAAGATGAAGTCGGTGAACTGGGCGGGCAGATAGGCGAGGCGCTTCTGCGGGCCGTGCGTGAAGCCCTGGCCGAGGAAGCCCCCGGATCCGATCGCGATCTTCGACTGAATGACGTGCCAGCCGGTCGCGCGCGGGTCCTGCTGCGGATTGAGGAAGGCGAGCAGGCGGTTCTGTTGGTAGGGCGCGAGCCGCTGCCAGAACGGCACCGCGATGACTCCCATCATCACGTTCGCGAACATGACGGCGAGGCCTTCCCACACGTAGGGTCGCCACCACAGCAGCAGCCCTATGAGCACCACGATCCAGATGCCCCACGAGACCGTCGAGAATGCGAGAATCAGGCCGATCACGGGGGAACCGAGGAGGAGCAGCAGCGACGGCCTCGTGCCCGCCCAATAGAGCATCGTGAACAGGATCGCGATGAACACCATGCCGCTGCCGAGATCCGGCTGCTTCACGACCAAGAAAGAGGGCACGCCGGCGATGACGCACGGATATACCAGCTCGCGCAGCGTGGCTGGCGCCTCGCGTCGCTCCGCGAGCCAACGCGCAAGCATCAGGATGACGCCGAGCTTCGCGAGCTCAGCCGGCTGTCCCAGCCGTACGCCGCCGATCGTCA
>QHTX01000142.1:7669-30848 GCA_003220975.1 Gemmatimonadota bacterium
CGGAGCCGAACGCCAACGTGACCACGAGCAGGAAGACGCTGATGGCGTAGACGTAGGGCGTGGCCCATTCGAGCAGCCGCGGCGACAGCCGGTAGGTGAGCACGACGGCCGTGGCTCCGACGGCGAGCCAGATGACCTGCTTGCGCCAGATGTTCGTGACGAAGGTGGGCACGTCCGTCTGGCCGGCGGAGAAGAGCGTCGCGAGCCCGTAGGCCGCGAGTGCCAGCGTCACGGCCGCGAGGGGCCTATCGATTTCGCGGAGCGGTGGTCGCATCGCCGGTGTCGGGTCGGGCCGTGGTGTCGGGAAGAATCGTATCGGGCGTCGGCGCGGTGTCTTCCGGCGCCCCGGGGAGGAGCTGCATTGGATGGGGGGCCGTATCCGTGGGCAGCACGATGCGGACGTTGGACGCCGCCGTAGTGTCGACACCGAGATAGTGCCCGATCACGCGGGTGACGAGCGGCGCCACGAACGGGCCTTCGCGCGCGAACTCGATGATCGCGCCGACCACGATCTCCGGTTTGTCGGCGGGCGCGAAGCCGATGAACCAGCCGTGCGCGGGACCGTGAGGATTCTGGGCCGTGCCCGTCTTCCCCGCGATCGCGATGTCGCCGCCGAACCGGCCCGCGCCCCGTGCGGTGCCGCGCTCCACCACGCTGATCAACGCCTGGCGCAGCCCGGCGAGCTGATCCGCCGTCAGGTCCAGATTCACGCCGGGAGCGGTGCCGGGGTGCACCAAGTAGGGCGGGCGGACCCGGCCATCGCTCGCCAGCATCTGGTAGAAGCGCACCATGCTCGCGAGCGTCTGAGCGTTCTCGCCCTGGCCGATGGCGAGGTTGAGCGTGACCGCAGCGGTCCAGCGGCGCGGGCCGTAGAACCGGTCGTAGTACTCGATGCCGGGCGGGAACTCCGACGCGATCTCGCCCGGCAGGTCGATGCCGGTCCTCGAGCGGAAGCCCCAGTCGCTCGCGTCTTCGAGCAGCGAGGTGAGGCCGAGCTTCAAGCCGAGCTGGTAAAAAAAGACGTCGCAGCTCTGGGCGATCGCCTCCTGGAGGGCCAGGTCGCCGTGTCCCGTGGCGGACCAGCAGCGAAAGTAGCGGTTGCCGTATTGCAGCCCGCCCCGGCAGGGGATGGGCATGTGGCTGTGCAGCGTGACGATGCCGCGCTTCAGCGCCATCGCCGCGATCGCGAGCTTCCAGGTCGACCCTGGTGGGTAGTAGGCCTGGATGGTGCGGTCGATCAGCGGGTGGGCTTCGCTCCCGTTCAGACGGCGCCAGTAGTCCGGGTCCACGCCGCCCACGAAGGCGTTGGGGTCGTAGCCCGGGGCGCTGTACAACGCCAGGATCTCGCCGGTGTTGGGGTTCATCGCCAGGACCGCACCGCGACGCCCCTTCGGAAAGATCTGGCCTACGTAGCGCTGCAGGTCGAGGTCGATGCTCGTATGGAGTGGTCGTCCGGGCACCGGCAGCAGCGTCGACGAGGGGCTCGCCTCGCGGACGACGTGTCCCAACGCGCTCACCTCGACGAAGCGCAGGCCGTCGCAGCCCCGCAGCGAGTCGTCGTACTCGCGCTCCAGGCCGTCCTTGCCGACCAGCCGGGGGCTGAGCGGGCACGGGGCAAAGCGCCGCTCGCGGCGCTCCGTGTCCGCCACGTCGCCCAGGGACCCGACCAGATGCGCGATGAGCGAACTGTCCGGATAGAGGCGCTTGGGCTCGGGCTGGATCAGGAGCCCGGGGAACACGAGCCGCCGCTCCTCGAGGGCGGAGACGACCTCGAACGTCGCGTTCGGTAGTACCGGGACCGGCAGATACGGCGTGCGCCGGTAGCGGGCGAGCACGCGCTCGATCCCGGCGCTGTCGAGCTTGACGATGGATGCGATGCGCTTGAGTGCGGCACGCAGCGAATCTTCGTCCGCCGCGGGAAGCAGCGAGACGGTGTAGCCGGGCAGGTTCTCGGCCAGGATCTTGCCGTTGCGGTCGGTGATGAGACCGCGCGACGCAGGCAGCGGGATCTGTCGCAGCCGGTTGGTCTCGGACTGCAGCTGGTACTTCGAGTGCTCCAGGATCTGGGTGCGGAAGAACGCCAGGACGAGCGCGCCGAGCGCGACCCACACGACCCCGTTCGCCCAGCGCAGCCGGCGATCGAGCAGGTGGGGATGGAACGAGTTCACGCGTCGCTCAGGCGGATCGCCAGGTGGCGCCCGAACAACCACAGCACGAGCACGCCCGCCACCGCCGTGGTGAGGCTCTGGATCGGCGACCAGACGAGCAGCTCCCACCCGAGCAGGCCGCCCTTCAGCTTCCCCGAGGCGAGCGCCACGACGAGGTTCCGGAACCAGGTGCCCGCGAAGAACAGGCAGCCGTTCACGAACAGGTTCTCGGCGAAGAACACCGCCTTGCTCCAGGAGGAGAGATACCCCACGAGCGTGTGGGCGAGCGCTCCGGCGCCGAACGACGCTGGCGTGAGCGCGTCGCGCAGCAGCCCCACCAGGAAGCCGACGCCCGCGCTGGGCCCGGGCGCCGCCCGGATCGTGTAGATCAGGAGCGCCAGCAGCAGGAAGTCGGGCGCGACGCGGTCCCCGCCCAGCCGGCCCCGGAGCGAGAACTGCAACACCACCAGCACCCCGAGGATCACCCAGAAGCGGTACTTGTCGCTCCGCCTCACGGCGTTTCCCCCCCGGATTGGAACACCGACCGCAGATCGCTCTTCACGGGCGGGCCCGTGAGGATCATCACGTGCGTCACGGCGGCCGGATGGACGGCGGGCCGGACGAGGTAGGTCCGCTCCCAGCCCTCCGCCTCGCCGGCCGCTCTCACCACCGTACCGATCGGGATGCCGCGCGGCAGCACGCCGCCCAGGCCCGACGTCAGGATCGTCGTGCCCTCGGGCACGAGCTGGCGGTAGGCCACGCCCTGCAGCTCGAGCAGCCAGGTGCGCGGTCCTTCGGTGCCGTGCGGTGCGACGATGCCGTAGATACTGCCGTCCGCCGCCATCGCGCTCGCCCGGAACTCGGGGTGGGCCCAGCTCACCACGACGCTCGTCTGCGCGTCCACGGTGCTCACGATCCCCACCAGCCCCTCGGGACTCACGACCGCCGAGAGCGGCTTGACGCCCTGCTTGCGGCCCGCCGCGACGACGAAGGTGAGGGGACTGGTGGGCTCAGCGGCGTGCAGCACCTCGGCCGGGACGTACCCCGAGGCGAGCCGGGCGCCGAGGCCGAGGAGCCCCCGTAGCCGCGTGTTTTCGCTCCGCAGCTCCGGGACGAACGTGGCGGCGAGGGCCGCCGAGTCGCGCTGCGCCACCACCGCGTCGTACCGTTCCAGCGAGGCCGAGAGCAGGTCGGTCTGCTGCTGCAGCGCCAGGAGCGGCGCCAGGACCCACTGGCGGACGGCCCGGGTGAAGGGGTCGCGCACGCGGTCGGGAAGGCTCATGGCGGCGACGGAGAGCAGGACGCACCCGATGAACACCAGGGTGTCGGCCCGAGACGCGTAGCGGTCCGCTCCGAGCGCCATGGTCTCCCGCCCCTCGTCAGGTGGTCAGGACGTTGCGGTATTTCTCGGGATCGTCGAGGATGCGGCCCGTGCCGCGCACCACGCAGGTCATCGGATCCTCGTCGAGGTGGATCGGCAGTCCCGTCTCCTGCTGCAGCAGCACGTCGAGGCCGCGGATCAGCGCCCCCCCGCCGGTCATGACGATCCCCCGATCCACGATGTCCGAAGCCAGCTCCGGTGGGGTGATCTCGAGCGCACGCCGCACCGCGTCGACGATCTGCTGGATCGGCTCCTGCACCGCCTCGCGAATCTCGCTCGAGTGCACCCGCACGATTTTCGGGATGCCCGATACGAGGTCGCGCCCTTTCACCTCCATCTCGCGTTCCTCGCCCACGGGCGCCGCCGAGCCGATCTGGATCTTGATCTGCTCGGCCGTCGGCTCGCCGATCAGCAGGTTGTAATTCTTGCGCATGAACTGCACGATCGCCTGGTCCAGCTCGTCGCCGCCGGTGCGGATCGACGTGTCGGAGACGATCCCGGAGAGGGCGATCACGGCGATCTCGGTCGTGCCCCCGCCGATGTCGATCACCATGTTCCCGGTCGGCGTCTCTACGGGCAGGCCCACCCCGATCGCCGCCGCCATCGGCTCGGCGACCATGTACACCTCTTTCGCGCCGGCCGACTGCGCCGAATCGCGCACCGCGCGCTTCTCCACCTCGGTGATGCCCGACGGTACGCACACGATCACCTTGGGCTTCACGCGGAACAGGTGGCGGTCGATGATGGTCTTCAGGAAAAAGCGGAGCATTTTCTCGGTCACGTCGAAGTCGGCGATCACGCCGTCCTTGAGCGGCCGCACCGCGAGGATCCCGTCCGGGGTGCGGCCCAGCATGCGCTTGGCCTCGAGCCCGATGCCCTTGATCTTGCCGGTGGCCTTCTCGATCGCGACGACCGAGGGCTCGTTCAGCACGATGCCCTCGCCCTTCACGTAGATCAGTGTGTTCGCCGTGCCGAGATCGACGGCAATTTCATTCGCCGGGCTCCAGGCACCGAGCTTCCAATTCGGCCAGCGTAGACGCACGTGGGCACGATTCGTGTGTGAAGGTTGTCAGGCGGGCGCTAGCACGGGCGCCTCAAGCTAATGAAATGCGTAACTCCAAGCAAGGCTGATGCTTGACGCCTCTCGCGCCGGCCGCTACCGTTTGCCCCATGCGCCGCGCGCCCGCCGCCGAACTCGCGGTCGTGGACCTCCAGGTCTGCGACCGCTGCGGTCTGTGCCTGCCGCTGTGCCCCCCCGAGGCGATTCACCTCGAGTTCACTGACCTGGTCGTGGACCGGAGCGCCTGCACCGGCTGCCGCAAATGCGTGGCGCCCTGCCCCGTGGGCGCGCTCTCCATGGTACCCGCCTGATGCCCGACGTGGACGTGCTGGTCGTGGGCGCCGGACCCGCGGGCGCGGTCGCGGCGCGCGAGGCGAAGTGCGCCGCGCCGGAGCTCGACGTGGCGCTGCTCGAGCGCGACCCTGCGCCGGGCACGCCGGTGCGCTGTGCCGAGGGCGTGGGCGACGCGGGGCTGCGCGAGTTCGCGGACCCGGACGGCGCGTCGTGGGTGGCCCGCAAGATCACGCGCGTCATCCTCGTCGCGCCGGACGACACCGAGGTGAAGGTCGAGGGGCGCGACGTCGGCTGGATCCTGGACCGCACACGGTTCGACGCGTTCCTCGCGGACGAGGCCGGCCGTGCCGGCGCTGCCGTGCTGGTCGAATCCGAAGCGGCGGGGATGAGCCGCGGGACGGACGGAACGTGGCACGTGCGGATACGAAACCCGCGCGGGGAGCAGATGTTCCGTGCGCGGATCGTGATCGGCGCGGACGGGGTGGAGGCGATGGTCGGGCGCTGGGCGGGGCTCGAGGCTCGCGTCCCGGCGCGCGATATGGAGTCGTGCGCCCAGTACGTGCTCCAGGGCATCGACTTCGACCCCGACGCAATCTACCTGCAATTCGGGCGCGACATCGCTCCGGGCGGCTACGCCTGGCTGTTTCCCAAGGGCGTCGCCGTCGCGAACGTCGGGCTCGGCCTCGTGGCGCTCAAGGCCGACGGCCGCAACGCGCGCCAATACCTCGATGACTGGATCGCGCGCCGCTACCCGGGGGGCGCGAGGACCGGTCACACCGTAGGTGGGGTGATCGTGCATACGACGATCCAGGCGACCTACACCGACGGCGCGCTAGTGGCCGGGGACGCCGCGCACATGATCAATCCCCTCTCGGGCGGCGGGATCGTGAACGCCATGAAGGCCGGGCGGCTCGCGGGCCGCACCGCCGCGGCGGCGCTCCGCGCGGGCGACCCCAGCGCGCGCCGGCTCGCCCAGTATCACTGCGCCTGGATGGACCTGCTGGGCCATGATCACCTCAAGTACTATCGCCTCAAGCGGGCGCTCGAGGAGCTGGACGACGGTTTCTTCAACGCGCTGGCCCGGACGGTAAACCGGATCCCCCAGGACCAGCGCACGCTCGGTCGCATCTTCCGGCATGCGCTGGTGCGGCATCCGCAACTCATTCCGGTGGCGGCGAGGTTTTTCCTTTGAATCGGGAGTGCTATGCTGAGCATTGATCTCCGAGGCAAGCGCGCACTGGTGGCGGGGGTGGCCGACGACGGGGGCTACGGCTTTGCGATCGCCAAGGCCCTGGCGGAGGCGGGCGCCACGGTGTGCACCGGAACCTGGCCTCCCGCGCTCAACATCTTCTTGAACCTGCTCGAGCGCGGGAAGATGGACGAGTCGCGCACGCTCGCGAACGGCGCGTTGCTCCAGTTCGAGAAGATCTATCCCCTCGACGCCGCCTACGACACGCTCGCCGACGCGCCCGAGGACGTGCGGACCAGCAAGCGTTATAAGGACGTGGGGGACTTCTCGGTCGGGGGGCTCGCGGCCCGGCTGGTGCAGGACTTCGGGGACAAACCGATCGACATCGTCGTGCACTCGCTCGCGAACAGCCCGGAGGTGAAGAAGCCGCTGCTCGAGACGAGCCGCGGCGGCTATCTCACCGCCGTGGGCGTGAGCGCCTACTCCCTGGTCTCGCTGGTGGCCCGCCTCGGGCCGCTCACGCGGCCGGGTGGGTCGTTCCTGTCGCTCACCTACATGGCGAGCGAGCGCGTGGTCCCCGGTTACGGCGGTGGGATGTCGTCGGCCAAGGCCGCGCTCGAGAGCGACACGCGCACCCTCGCGTTCGAGGCGGGGCGCAAGTACGGTCTGCGCGTGAACACCATCTCGGCCGGCCCGCTCGCCTCACGCGCCGCCAGCGCCATCGGCAAGATCGAGAAGATGGTGGACTATTATGCCGCGAACGCGCCCCTGACCCAGCCGCTCACGGCGTGGGAGGTCGGCACGACCGCCGCGTTCCTCGCGAGCCCGCTGGCGAGCGGGATCACGGGGGCGACGGTCTATGTGGACAAGGGATATCATGCGATGGGGGTCGCGGTGAGCGCGGGAGATATGCTGTAGCGTAATCCGTCAATCGTCATCCGTTGTCCGTAAAGGCGTTACGGATGACGGACGACGGATGACGGACAACCGACGTTCCGACGGCGCAACGATTGGCGAGATGCGCTAAGAGCCGTCCCAAGGCGCCGAACCCGTCGTCCCGCAACCCCAGGGGCACCAACCCCGTATCCCACGCGTACACCGGCACCCGCCCCAGGCCGAGCGCCGTGCCGTTCCCCGACACGGCGCCGAAGCCCAGCTCGTATCCGGCCTCTCGCGCCAGGCGCTCGATCCGGCAGTCGCGCGCTCCAAAGGGATACGCCACGGCCCGGCCCGCCTCCGGTCCCAGCCGCCGCATCAGGGCTTCGCGCGAGCGTGCCAGCTCGTCGGCCGCTGGGGCGTCGGCGAGCCACGTGAGCCGCCGGTGCGTCGCGCCGTGCGAGGCGAACTCCAGGCCCCGCATGCGCCAGCGCTCCACCTCGTTCCAGTCGAGGTGCACGAGCCGCTGCCACGTGTAGCGCGCGTCCCACGTGTTCCGGCGACCCACGTAGTCGGTGATCAGGAACGTCGTCGCCGTGAAGCCGAGGTCGGCCAGGACGGGATAGGCGTGCTCGGCGAGTGAAGCGTAGCCGTCGTCGAACGTCAAGAGGAGCTCGCGCGGTTCCCCCTCATGTAGGGGCACGGCATGCCGTGCCCCTACGGTATCGATCCGCCGCGCGAATTCCTGCAACGTCAACGTCTGCCAGCCGGCGCGTGCCAGCGCCGTCATCTGGCGGGCGAAGACGGCGCGCGCCACGCGCGTAACGCCCAGCTCGAGCGGCCCGCCCACGCGGTGGTAGCAGAGGACGGGCGGCGTGGTCACCGTAGGGCACCCTCTTCCTGGTGTCAAGCGCGTAGCACCGTCAGGCGCTCGGCTCGCGCCGGCCGATGTACACCGTCTTGTCGATGGTCGCGTGCAACCGCCGGCACGCGCGCGAGCTCGTCGCGGATCGCGGCGACGGTCCCGGCGTCGATCGCGAACACGGCCTGCAGGGTGGACCGACCGGGGCGGCGGAAGCGAACGGCCGCGGCCTTGTCCCACACGGCGTAGCCGGGGCCCAGCAGCTTGATGAGCATCACCATGTAGACGGGATCGACGGCGCCGTACATCGAGCCGCCGAAGATCGTGCCGACGTAGTTCCGGGTGCGCCAGGACAGCGGGAGACGGATGTGCACCTCGCTCCAATCGTGCCGGATATAGGTGATGCGGGCCCCGGTGCCGCGGTACGCCGGGAAGAAGTTGAATCGCCAGCGCGTGAGCCGGGTCGCCCAGGATTCGGGGCCGCTCGGGATGGAGCTGCGGCGGCCGCGCACCAGATACTCATCCGCGGTCGCGAGGGCGAGGGCGTATGCAACGAACGGAGGGCCGAACAGCGCGAATACCAATGGCCGCGCAGGCCGGAAGCCGGGGGTCGCGAGCACGTAGCACACGCCGGCGAACACCAAGCCACGGAGCCAGATGCGGGCTGGCAGGAACCGGCCGACGACAAGGAACAGCACGCCGCCGAGACTTCCGGCGATCGCTCCGGCGAACATCACGTTCAGCGTCCCGCGTAGTGTGAACGCCGAAGCCCGAGCCGTGGCGAGGGCGAAGCCGCGCATCGCGAGCCGCCCGCCCAGGCCAAGACACACCGCCCCGATCGCGGCCCCGAGCAGGAGCGTGATCGCCGCCGCACGCCACCTCAGCATGGTCTAACCTGGAACTACGTCCGTAGCTCCGCCAGGTCGCGATACAGCTCGAGCGCCTGCGGGTTGGCGAGCGCTTCGCGATTCTCGACCGGCAATCCGTGCACCACGGCGCGCACCGCGAGCTCGCTGATCTTGCCGCTGATGGTGCGCGGGATGTCGGCGACCTGCACGATCTTACCGGGGACGTGGTGAGGGCTGGCACTGTCCCGGATGCGGCGGCGGATACGCTCGCGCAACGCGTCGTCCAGGGCGAGGCCATCGCGCAGGCGGACGAAGAGGACGATACGCTCGTCCGCCCCTGCGGCGGAGCCGAGCCGCTGGCCGATCGCCAGGCTCTCGAGCACCTCGGGCAGCTCGTCCACCTGCCGGTAGATCTCGGCCGTCCCGATGCGCACGCCGCCGGGGTTCAGCGTCGCGTCGCTGCGCCCGTGTATGATCAGCCCGCCGTGCCGTGTGACCTCGGCCCAGTCGCCGTGGCGCCACGCGCCCGAAAACCGTTCGAAGTACGCGGCGCGGTATTTCGTCCCGCCGGGGTCGTTCCAGAAGGCCACCGGCATGCTGGGAAACGGCCTGGTGCACACGAGCTCGCCTGCCCCGCCCCGGAGCGGCGCGCCGCTCGGGTCGAACACCTCCACGGCCATGCCGAGCCCGGGCGCCTGCAGCTCACCACGCCACACCGGCTCCGTGGGATTGCCGATCGCGAAACACGAGATGATCTCGGTGCCGCCGCTGATGTTGCACAGGTGCACGTCCCGCTTGATGCCGCGGTACACGTAGTCGTAGCTGTGGCCGGCCAGGGGACTGCCGGTGGAGAGAATGGTGCGGAGGGCGGACAGGTCGTGGGTCTCCGCCGGTAGGAGCCCTTCCTTCTCAGCGAGGGCCAGGTATTTGGCGCTCGTGCCGAAGACGGTCACCCGCTCGTTGGCCACCATGGTCCAGAGCGCGTCGGGCGTTGGGGCGAACGGCGCCCCGTCGTACAGCACGACCGTCGCACCGACCGCGAGGGCGCTCACGAGCCAGTTCCACATCATCCACCCACACGTGGTGACGTAGCAGAGCCGGTCCTCCGGGTGGAGGTCCACGTGCAGCACGTGCTCCTTCTGGTGCTGCAGCAGCGTCCCCCCGGCGCCATGCACCATGCACTTGGGGAGTCCCGTCGTGCCCGACGAGTAGAGGATGTAGACCGGATGGTCGAACGGGAGCCGCGCGAACCGCAGGCCCGCTCGCCCGGCCGCCGGTCTGACCCACTCGTCCCACAGCACGCCGCCGGGAATCCCCTGGAGCGGCGGCTGGTTTCGCAGGTAGGGAACGACCACTACGCGCTCGATCACGGGGATCCGCGCGGCGACGCCGGCCACGCGTTCGAGGCAGTCGATCTCCTTGCCGGCGTAGCGATACCCGTCGGCACAGAACAGGATGCGCGGCGCAATCTGACCGAAGCGGTCCACCACGCCCGCCACGCCGAAGTCCGGTGAGCAGGAAGACCAGACGGCGCCGAGGCTCGTGGCCGCGAGCATCGCGATCACTGTTTCGGAGACGTTCGGCATGAACGCGGCCACGCGATCGCCCGGTCGCACGCCCGCTGCCTCGAGCGCCGTCGCGACGCGCCCTGCCTCGCCGCGCAGCTCGGCGTAGCTGAGCTCGCGACGGCGTCCGGACTCATTGCACGCCACGAGCGCGGGGTGCGCGTCGCGCCGCCGTAGCAAGTTCTCGGCGAAGTTGAGGCGCGCGCCCGGGAACCACCTTGGCCCCTTGGCAGGGTCGGGGGGAGCCATGCGATCCAAACCCACCCCCACGGCTTCCCACGGCTCGCGCCCCGTCTGCTCGGTGGCAATCACCCCGCAGAAGCGCCACACGGCGGGCCAGAACCGGTCGGGTGACGTGATCGACCAGCGGTACAGCGAGCGATAGTCGCCGACGTCCGCTGCGTACTCACGGCGGACGGCGGCGATGAAGTCCGTCAGGTTGGCGCGGGCCACCCGGTCGGGCGGCGGGGTCCAGAGCGGAGAGGTCGGCCCTACCTGATCACGGTAATCGCCCACGCAGGGTCCGCATCGAAGGCCGGATTGTTGGTGACCCTCGTCTGTAGGGAGCCGTCCGGCTTCATCACGTAGACCTCGAAGTTCCCGTCACGGTTCGAGACGAAGGCGATCCTGTTCCCCGTGGGCGACCACGCGGGATAGTACTCCTCAGCGGGGTTGTTGGTGAGGCGAGTTTGCTCCGAACCGTCCACGCTCATCACGTAGATCTCGCCGTTGCCGTCGCGATCGCTCCGGAACGCGATCTTGTCGCCGCGGGGCGACCACGCCGGCCCCCCATCGGCGGCGGGGTTCTGGGTCAGGTTCACGGGATTCGAGCCGTCGGCGTTCATCACGTACACTTCACTGTTGCCGTCGCGATTCGTCTCGAACGCGATCCGCGTTCCGTCGGGCGACCAGCTGGGGAAGAGGTCGACGGCGCCGTCATTGGTCAGACGGGTGGGATTCGAGCCGTCGGCGTTCATGACGTAGATTTGCGGGCTGCCATCGCGGTCACTGACGAAGGCGATGTGCTTGTCGTCCGGGGACCACACCGACATCTGCTCGGTCGAGAAATTGTTGGTCAGGTTGGTCTGGCCTGAGCCGTCGGCGTTCATGACGTAGATCTCGCAACTGAAATCAGTCACGCGACACGGACGTCGGTCAGTTGCGTCGGCTTGGAGCCGTTCCCCTGCATGACGAAGACGTTGAAGAAACCCGCGCGGTCACTGCCGAATGCCAGCAGCTGGCCGGCGAGTACACCGTCATCGAACCCCGCCTCAGCTGCGAACGACAAATTGACATTCGTCCCGTTGGGACTCATCGGCGATTCGGAGCAGCCGATGAGAATCGGCAGACTGAGCACGAGGACGCTCGCGACTGGCGGTTTGCGCATGTGGATGCTCCTTCCGGGGCGGGCCGATGGGGCGACCAAGCTAGCTCTTACGTCGCAACCGGGAAAGTGCCAAGTCGAACGGCCCTTGCCTTGCGGGCACCTGACGCGCGGGCTAATTCTGTGACCCGGTCCTTGAGATCTCACTCCTGCCGGAGACATCACCATGCTGCGTACTCTCCCCGCTGCTGTCGCGGCGACCGGCGTGGTCGCCGCCACGACCCTGTGCTGCTCGGATACCTCTGCGCCCACCCGCGCCGCGGCCCCGCGTACCGCCCTGGTCGCGAGCTCCGCCGCCTCCGCGCCCACGCTGACGCCGCAGCAGAGCGGCACGACGAATCGGCTGCAGGCGATCAGTCCGGTCAGTCCACGGGTGGCCTGGGCGAGTGGCGTGGGGGGGACGTACGTCGTCACCACCGACGGCGGCGCGACATGGCGGGCCGGCGTCGTCCCCGGGGCCGAGGGGCTCCAGTTTCGGGACGTCGAGGGGGTGAGCGAGACGGACGCGTACTTGATGTCGGCCGGCAGCGGCACCGCGTCGCGCATCTACAAGACCGAGGACGGCGGGGCGTCCTGGTCGCTCCAGTTCCAGAACCAGGACCCGGACGCGTTCTACGATTGCTTCGCGTTCTGGAGCCCGAAGCACGGCCTCACGATGAGTGACGCGGTGAACGGCCGGTTCCCGGTCATCCGGACGCTGGACGGCGTGACCTGGCAGGACATCGGCGACCGCTTACCGGTCGCCCAGAGCGGCGAGGCGGCCTTCGCCGCGAGCGGGACCTGCATCACCGCGCAGGGCGGCAAGCGCGCCTGGATCGCCACCGGTGCCGCGGCGCAGGCCAGGATCCTCGCGACCACCGACGGAGGTGAGACGTGGGCAGCCTACGACACACCCATCGTGCAGGGCACGCCCAGCTCGGGCGGGCTGAGCGTCGACTTCCGTGACCCGTTGCATGGTATCCTGGGCGGCGGCGAGCTGGCGGCGCCGGGGGCCTTCGCCGACGACGTGGCGCGCTCGAGCGACGGTGGCAAGACCTGGCGGCTCACGAGCCGCGTGCCCTTCACCGGGGCGGTTTTCGGCTTGAGCTACGTACGCGGCCTCGCCCAGACGACGGTCGTCGCCACGGGGCCGGGAGGCGCGGCCTGGTCCCCCGACGAAGGGGACACCTGGTTCAGCCTCCCCGGGGTCGCCAACTATTGGGCGGTGGCATTCGCGAGCCCCCAGGCGGGGTGGCTGGTGGGTACGCAGGGCCGGATCTTGAAGGTCAGCTTCTGAGTCTAGAACTCGCGCTTCTTCATCTCCGAGAAGAAGTCGCGCCGTTCCAGGTCCTCGTCGGTCGTGTCGGGCGGGAGGGTCGCGTCGTACTGACGCTGCACCTTCCGCTTGGCCTTCGCCGCCTTGGCGGCGGTTTTCCGCACCAGGGCGGCCAGTTTCTGCTCGTCGCTCTTTGACATGTCCGTGCTCCGATCAGTCGGTTGTCGATACTCGTCTAGTCGCCTTCGTACTTGAAAGATACCTTAAGCTTCGCCCGATAACTCTCGACCTTACCGTCCTTCAGCTGTATATCGAGCTGCGATATCTCCGCCACACGCAGGTCGCGCAGCGTCTGCGCCGCTCGCTTGACGGCCGCTGCGGCCGCTTTCTCCCAGGATTCGGTGCTGGTCCCGACCAACTCGATGACCTTGTAGACGCTCTCTGCCATGTGAGGGTTCCTTCGCATCGGGGTTGGTCGTTGCCTAACGGGGTCACGGATCAGGCATAAGGTGGGGCCGCACCCGCCAGCGTCAAGCGCTCGCCGTCACACGAGCGTCTTGGGATCGGTCGAGGGCAGCCCGAATGCCTCGGCCACGGCGGGATAGACGACCTTGCCCTGGATCACGTTCAAGCCCAGGAACAACGCCGGATCGTCCTTGCACGCCTGCTTCCAGCCGGTGCGCGCCAGGCGCTTGGCGTAGGGGAAGGTCGCGTTGGTGAGGGCGAGGGTCGAGGTGCGCGGGACGCCGCCCGGCATGTTCGCGACGGCGTAGTGGATGATGTCGTCCACCACATACACCGGATTCTCGTGCGTCGTGGGCTTGATGGTCTCGATGCAGCCGCCCTGGTCCACCGCCACGTCCACGATCACCGAGCCCGGCTTCATCAGTTTGAGATCGTCGCGCCGCACCAGCTTCGGCGCCTTGGCCCCCGGCAGCAGCACCGCACCGATCACCAGGTCGGCCTTGCGGAGCTGTTCGAGCAGGTTGTGGCGATTGGAGTAGAGGACGTCGACGTTGGGCGAGAGGACATCGGCGAGGTAGCGCAGGCGGTCGAGTCACGTGGGCGCCCAGGCCCGCCGCCATCTTCGCGGCGTTTGCCCCGACGACGCCGCCGCCGATGATCAGCACCTCGGCGGGGAGCACCCCCGGAACGCCGCCGAGCAGCACCCCGCTCCCGCCGTACACCTTCTCGAGATACTTCGCCCCCTCCTGGACCGCCATCCGCCCCGCCACCTCGCTCATCGGGGTGAGCAGCGGTAGCTCGCCCGACGCGAGCTGCACCGTCTCGTAGGCAATGGCGACGATGCCCGACTTGATCACCGCCCGCGTGAGAGGTTCCGACGCCGCGAAGTGAAAGTAGGTGAAGACGAGCTGGCCCTGTTTCATGCACGGCCACTCGGGCTCGATCGGCTCCTTGACCTTGACGACCATCTCGGCCTTGGCCCAGACGTCGCCCGGCTTGGGCACGAGGGTCGCTCCGGCGGCGCGGTAGGCGTCGTCCGCGAACCCCGAGCCGAGGCCTGCGCCCTGCTCCACGAGCACGGAGTGACCGTCGCCCACCAGCGATTCCACACCTGCGGGCACCAGCGCCACGCGGTTCTCGGCCGTCTTGATCTCTCTCGGGACCCCGACGATCATGCTCCGTTGCACGCCTTTCCGTGACGGGTTTTCGCGACGCCTCTCCGTGACGCCTCTCAGCCGGTCGTTGGCCCCAGCCAGATCACCCGCTGCCGCTCGGGAGCGAAGAACTCGCCCGCGACGGACGCGACGTCGTCCGCTGCGAGCGCGTCCACGATCACCGAGCCCGGCTTCATCAGTTTGAGATCGTCGCGCCGCACCAGCTTCGGCGCCTTGGCCCCCGGCAGCAGCACCGCACCGATCACCAGGTCGGCCTTGCGGAGCTGTTCGAGCAGGTTGTGGCGATTGGAGTAGAGGACGTCGACGTTGGGCGAGAGGACATCGGCGAGGTAGCGCAGGCGGTCGAGGCCTGCGCCGCGGTCTTGGGCTGCGTGCCGACATAGACGCCGGCGACGCCTATCTGGCGATAGAAGCTCGTGAACGAATAGATCGCGTACGCGAGGCCCAGTTCCTCACGGATCCGCTGGAACAGCCGGCTCGACATGCCGCCGCCGAACACGTTGCCGAGCACGAGCAGCGCGTACTTGCGCCGGTCGGCGTAGGGCACGGTGTCGGTGGCGAACACGATGTGCGTCTGCGCTGTCTCTTTCCCGTGCCGGGTCTCGAAGCCACGAACCGCCGGAGGCACCGCCGCCGCAGCCAACCCGTCCGTCGTCTCCCGTCCCCGGTCCCCGTCGAACCATCCCAGCTTCCCCAGCTCGTCCAACAGCCCCTCGTGCTCGAGGTTCCCCGCCGCCGCGATCACGCAATTCCCGGGAAAATACGCCCGGCCGTGGAGCTGCTTCAGGTCCTCCGCCGACAGCGCGCTCACCGTGTCGCGGGTGCCGAGGATCGAATAGCCGTACGGATGGTTGGGCCAGAGGGCCTGGTAGGAGAGGTCGAACACCTGGTCGTCGGGCGCGTCCTCCACCATGTTGATCTCCTCGAGCACGACGTTGCGCTCGAGCTCGAGGTCGCTGGTCTTGAGCGTGGGGTTCCGCACGAGATCGGTGAGGACGTCGAGCGCCCGCGGCAGATCCTGGTCGAGTACGCGGGCCTGGAACGCCGTGGTGTCGCGGGACGTGTAGGCGTCGAGCGAGCCGCCGCGGGACTCGAGCGCCAGCGCGATCTCCTGCGCGGTGCGGCGCGCGGTCCCCTTGAACACCATGTGTTCGAGCAGGTGTGAGACGCCCATCTTGGGGCGCGGCTCGTGCGCGCTGGCGCTGCGCACCCAGATGCCGACCGCGGCGGAGCGGACGCTCGCCACCCGCTCGGACAGGACGATCACGCCGTTCGGCGCGGTGGTCTGGCTGATCTCCCGGTCGAGCCGGACCGTCTCCATCAGCGGGAGCGGGCCGGCTCCGGCTTCTCGAGCAGCGCTTTGCGGGACAGCCGCATGCGGCCGCGCTCGTCCACCTCGAGCAGCTTCACGCGCACATGGTCGCCCTTCTTCACGACGTCCTCGGTGCGCTCGGTGCGCCCGTGCTGCAGCTCGGAGATGTGGAGCAGCCCCTCGACCCCGGGGAGGATCTCGATGAACGCCCCGAACGCCGTGGTGCTCTTCACGACCCCCTCGTAGACCTTGCCCACCTCGGGTTCCTGCACCAGCGCCGCGACCATGTCGCGCGCCCGCTCGCCGCCCTCGCCGACGGCGGAGATCGTCACGAGGCCGTTGTCGTCCACATTGATCTCGGCGCCCGTCTGCTCCTGGATGCCCCGGATCGTCTTGCCCTTGGGGCCGATCAGGTCGCCGATCTTGTCCGGCCGAATCTGGACGGTGATGATGCGCGGCGCGTACTTGGAGAGCTGCGAGCGCGGCTGCGGGATCGCCTGGTCCATGATGTCGAGAATGTGGAGCCGGGCCTGCTTCGCCTTCTCCAGCGCTTCGCTCACGATCTTGAACTCGAGGCCCGCGATCTTGATGTCCATCTGGATCGACGTAACGCCCTGGCGCGTGCCCGCCACCTTGAAGTCCATGTCGCCCAGCTGGTCCTCGGTGCCGAGGATGTCGGTGAGCACCGCCACGCGGTCCCCCTCCTTGATGAGCCCCATCGCGACGCCGGCGCAGGCGGCCGTCATCGGCACGCCCGCGTCGAACAGCGCCAGCGAGCCGCCGCACACCGTCGCCATGGACGACGAGCCGTTCGACTCGAGGATGTCGGACACGATGCGGATGGTGTAGGGGAACTGCTCGTACGGTGGGAGCAGGGCCTGCAGCGCCCGTTCGGCCAGCGCGCCGTGCCCCACCTCGCGGCGCGAGGTGCCCCGGATCGGCCGGACCTCACCGGTGGAAAACGGCGGGAAGTTGTAGTGCAGCATGAACGACTTCGACGTTTCCTGCGCCACGTCGATCGAGTCGATGCGCTGCTCGTCCGATACGGTGCCGAGCGTCGCCGACACGAGGGCCTGCGTCTGGCCGCGGGTGAACAGCGCCGAGCCGTGGGTGCGCGGCAGCACGCCCACCTCGCAGCTGATCGGCCGCACCGTGTCCAGATCCCGGCCGTCCACGCGCTCGCGGTGCGTCAGCACCTGCTCGCGCATCGTGCGGTACTCGATGTCCTCGATGACGTTGGCAACGTCCTTCGTGTTTTCGGGGAACTCCGCCGCGAGCTGCTCCTGAATCGTCGCCCTGAGCGCGGCGAGCGCCTGTGCCCGCTCGGACTTCTCCGGCAGGTTGAGTGCCTCCGACACCCGGGCTTCTGCGAGCTGCTTCACGCGCGCCACCAGCCCCGCCGGCGGCTCGACCTTGGTCCATTCCATCTTGGGCTGCTGCATTTCGGCGACCAGCTCGCCCGCCGCGTCGAGCAGCTCGCGGATGCCCTTTTGCGCGACCTCGAGGCCCTTCACGATCTCGGCCTCGGTGAGCTCCAGCGCCCCCCCCTCCACCATCACGATCGAGTCCTTCCCGCCGGACACGACCATGTCCACGTCCGAGAACTCGAGCTGCTGGAAGGTGGGATTGAGGATCCACGCGCCCTCGACCCGCCCCACGCGCACGGCGGCGATGGGGCCGTTCCACGGCACCTTGGACATGGTGAGCGCGGCGGAGGCCGCGGTAACGCCCAGCACGTCGGCGTCGTTCTCCTGGTCCGCCGAGAGCACGTAGATGAAAACCTGGATCTCGTTCTTGAAGCCTTCGGGAAAGAGCGGGCGGACCGAGCGGTCGGTCACCCGCGCGGAGAGGATCTCCTCGTCGGAAGGCCGCCCCTCGCGCTTCAAAAAGCCGCCGGGGATCTTGCCGGCGGCGTAGCTCTTCTCGCGGTATTCGACGGTCAGCGGAAAGAACGGTAGGGTCGACACGCTGTCCGACACCGTCACCGTGGCGAGGACGACCGTCTCCCCGAACTGCAGGAGGCAGGAGCCCGCGGCCTGTTTGGCCAGGCGGCCCGCCTCGAGCTTCAGGACGCGCCCCGCAAACTCGCGTTCGACGTGCTTCACTCTGTTGCCTGTCTAGAGCACAAAGAAATACGCCAGGCCGCCCCCGGTGCTCTTCCGGGGGCGCCCAGCGCGACGCCAGCTCTGCTAATGGCGGAGACCCAGCTCGTCGATGAGCTGCCGATAGCGTTCCAGGTCGGTGCGCTTCAGATACTCCAGCAGGCGGCGGCGCTGGCTGACCATGTTCAAGAGCCCGCGCTGCCCGTGGAAATCCTTCGGGTTGACCCGGAAGTGATCGGTAAGGCTGTTGATCCGCTCGGTGAGCAGCGCGATCTGGACCGGGGCCGACCCCGTGTCGTGCTCGTGCCGCCCGTACTTCCTGACCGGCGTCGTCTTGTCGTACATCCGTCCCAGTTCCCTAATTGTTGAGAGCGCAGTAACTTAGACGCCCGTTACGTGTTTGTAAAGCCCTCGTGACCCACGCGCCCTCGGACCTCGTCGGCCGCACCGTCGGCCCCTACGACCTCGAGCGCCTGCTCGGCCAAGGTGGGTTCGCATGGGTGTTCGTTGGTCGGGAACTGGACGGGACACCCGTCGCGGTCAAGATCCTGAAGCCCCGCTACGCCGGCGACCTGCAGTTCGAGAGCCGGTTCCGGAACGAGGCCGAGACGGCCGCGCAGCTCCGGCACCCGAACATCATTCACATCCATTTCGTGGCGCGCTCGGGGAATTACGTCTACTTCGCGATGGACCTGTGCGCCGACAGCCTCGGGGCCCGCATCCAGCGCGAGGGCCCGCTCCCCGAGCCGGACATCGTGCGCCTCGCGGCCGGCGTCGCGCGCGGTCTCGAGTTCGCGCACCAGCAGGGTGTGATCCATCGGGACCTGAAGCCCGACAACATCCTGATCCATTCGGACGGCAGCCCGGTGATCTCCGATTTTGGGATCGCGCGCGTCGTCTCCGGATACGTGGCGTCCACGGGCGTCAACATGACCATCGGCACGCCGCAGTACCTGTCCCCCGAGCAGGCGCAGGGGCGGCTCGTGGATCCGCGGGCCGACTTTTACGCGCTGGGCGTCACGCTGTACAAGGCGGCGACGGGGGAGCCGCCGTTCACCTCGACCGACTGGTTCGAGCTGGCGCGTATGCACGTCGAGGATCCCCCCGCATCGCTCCGAAAGAAGCGTCCCGCGCTGTCCAAGCGGTTCGAGCGCGTGGTGATGAAGTGCCTCGCGAAGCATCCCGACGATCGCTACCGGGATGCCGCCGAGCTGCTCGCCGATCTCGCAGCGGTGGATGGAACGACGCGGTCGAGGTTGCTGGAGCGCTGGAGACGGTGGTGGTCAGGCTGAGCTGAACAACCGGCGGATCGCGCGCGCCGCTCGTGTGAGCAGTCCCGGGCCCCGCAGCGCCGCGACGTCCAGGACCCCGGTCGTGCGCTCGCTCGCGAGACACGCCTCCGCGGCCCGGCGCAGGTCGGCTTCGTACTGCTTCGGGAAGGGTCGCTCGCCCAGCCGCAGCTCGAAGCCGGGCGTCGCCTCGACGCGGCCCAACTCGACGATCCCCGGTGAGGCCCGATCGATCACCTCGATCAGCGGCTGCAACTGCTGCCTGCTCCCTGCTCCCTGCTCCCCGTAATACGCCGCTGCGACCGCGATCACGAGCCGCTCCGCCTTCAGGCGTCCGGCGACGTAGCTCTCGAGCGCCTCCTTAACGGGGGAGGACACGGAGCGCGTCGTTCGTGAGCGCGAGAATCATGATGGCGAGCAGCACGACGAACCCGACCTGCGTGAGCCGCGTGCGCAGCTCGATCGACAGCGGCTTGCGGCGCACCGCTTCGGCGACGAGGAACATGAACTGCCCGCCATCCAGGATCGGGATCGGCAGGAGATTGAGGATCGCGAGATTGATCGAGAAGAACGCCATGAACGTGAGAAACGAGACGAGCCCGAGCTGGGCCACCTGGCCCGAGATCTGGCCCACGGTGATGATGCTGCCCACCTCGCGCACCGAAAGCTGGTGGAGGATGAGCCCCTTCAGGAATCCCAACACGATCAGTCCGCGCCCCCAGGTCTCGATCAGCCCCGACAGCGCCGCCTGGCCGAGCGGCTCGCGCATGTAGATCGTGGCGGGATCGGGGCCCGCGCCGATGACACCGTAGACCCTGGGCCGGGGCGACGTGGTATCGGTCTCCGTCCTGGTGTCGGGCACTACGGTGACCGTGACCACCCTGCCGTCTCGCAGCACGTCCAGGTGCAGGGCCTTCCCCGGGCTGTTCCAGACGGCGTGGAGCACGTCGCTCCACGAGCGCAGTGTGTCCCCGTTGACGCGCAGCAGCAGGTCTCCCGGCTTGAGTCCCGCGCGGAGCGCCGGTTGGCCGGGACCGAGCAGCCCCAGCCGCGGCGGATCGAGCCGCACCAGCGCGCCCGCGACCGCCTGCCGGGTCGCGACATCGGGGAGCCGCACCACGATCGGCTCGGCGCGCCCCGCGATGTCGAGGCGCAGCGTGGTCGAGCTCGCCAGCACATGATCGATGATCGCGTTCCACGACCGGACGGTGTCGCCATTCACCCGCACGATGCGGTCACCAAACTTGAGGGTGCCGAGCGTTTCCGTGCCCGGCGGGAGCGTGCGCGTGGTGACCGACTCGATCTGGGTGCTCGCCAGCTCCGGGGCCCCGACGGTGGCCGCGATACCGGCGAACACGCAGTACGCGAACACGATATTCATCGTCACACCCGCCAGGATCACGATCGTCCGCTTCCACACCGGCTGCCGGTCGAAGGCGCGCGCCGGGTCGATGGGAACGCTCGCCTTCCCGCCTTCCAGGCTGCCCGCGACGCCCTCGTCCTCGAGCCCGGCCATCTTCACGTAGCCGCCGAGCGGGATCCACGAGATCCAGTATTCCGTCTCTCCGCGGCGCCACGCGAAGATGGGCCGCCCGAACCCGAGCGAGAACCGCAACACTTGAATGCCGACGGCCTTGGCCGCGACAAAATGTCCCATCTCATGCACGAAGATCAGCGGCCCCAGCACGACCGCGAGCGCGACCAGCGTCAGGAGCACGCGGCCTCCCGCGCCAGCCGGCGCGCCTCGGCGTCCGTCGCCAGCACCGCCGCGAGCGACCCCGCATCGCCCGGCCGGTGCGCGTCCAGCACGCGCGCGATCGTCTCCGCGATGCGCCCAAACCGGATCCGTCCCTCGAGGAACAGCTCGACGGCGACTTCGTTCGCGGCGTTGAATGCGGCGGGCGCGGTGCCCCCCGCGACCGCCGCGGCGCGCCCCAGCCCGTACGCCGGGTACAGGTCGGGTCGCACCGGCTCGAACGTGAGGCTCCCAGCCGCCACCGGATCGAACCGCCGGGCGCCGGCGTCGGGCACGCGCTCCGGATGGGTCAGGGCGTAGAGGATGGGCAGCTCCATCGTTGGGAAGCCCACCTGCGCCAGCACCGAGCCGTCCACGAACTCGACGAACGCGTGCACCACCGATTGCGGGTGCACCACGACCTCGACCGCGGGGTACGGCAACGCGAACAGGAAGTGCGCCTCGATCACCTCGAGCGCCTTGTTGACGAGGGTGGCGGAGTCGACCGTGATCTTCTTTCCCATGCGCCACGTGGGATGGCGCAGCGCCTCCTCCACCGTGGCCCCCGCGACCCGCTCCGGCGTCCAGGTGCGGAACGGGCCGCCCGACGCCGTGAGGATGAGCCGCTCGAGCTCGGTGGGGCGGCGCCCCGTGATGCACTGGAGCACGGCGCTGTGCTCCGAGTCCACCGGCACGATCTCCCCGCCCCCCTCGCGCGCCGCCCGGGTCACGAGCTCGCCCGCCATCACGAGCGCTTCTTTGTTGGCGAGCGCCACGCGCTTGCCGGCGCGCAGGGCCGCAAGGGTCGCCTCGAGCCCCGCCGCGCCCACGATCCCGTTGACCACGATGGCGACGTCGGCCCGCGTCGCGGCCTCGACGAGGCATGACGCCCCGCTCCCTGCTCCCTGCTCCCTGCTCTCACCGTTGACCAACCCCACGTAGGCCGGCTTCCATTCGGCTGCTTGCCGCTCCAGGAGATCCGCGTTGGAGTGCGCGGTGAGGGCGGCGACGCGGAAGCGCTCCCGCTGCCGCGCCAGCACCTGCAGGGTCGAGCAACCGATCGACCCGGTGGAGCCGAGGATCGCGACGCCGACGCTCATGCGACGCCGAACAGGCGGAACAGTCCCGCGCTCACGGGCAGCACGAAGTAGAGCGAATCGAGCCGGTCGAGCACGCCGCCGTGGCCCGGAAACAGCGAGGAGGAGTCCTTCACGCCCGCCTCGCGCTTGAACAGCGATTCAGCGACGTCGCCGACCTGCGCCGCCACGGCCAGTACGACCCCCGCGACGAGCAGCTGCCACAGGGTGAGCCCCAGGGCCACCCGGCTCAGCACGAGCGGACCGTAGATCAGGGCGGCGAGCACGGCGCCCACGACGCCGCCGACCGCTCCCGCCCAAGTTTTCCGCGGCGAGAGCACCGGCGCCAGCTTCGGCCCGCCCACCAGCGTCCCCGCGGCCATCGAGCAGGTGTCGCCCACCCAGGTCACCACCAGCGGCAAGGCGACCAGCGCCGCGGAGCCGCGCGGGTGCGCGTCCGAATGGGGGCCGTGCCGGATCGCCACGACGAACGCGAGCAGCGCGGAGGCGTAGAGGGCGCCGAACACGGTGACCGCCACGGCCTCGAGCGGGCGCCGCTCCGGCCCCCGGGCGCGCACCGCTGCGACCAGTACGACGAGCAGCCACACCGCCGCGCCGTACAGCACCGGCTCCCACGCCGCGAAGTCCTTCACCCAGAACGTGCCGAACGGAATCGCCGCGGCCGCCGCGAGTCCGAGGGTCTCGAGGGGCTCGACCCCGCGCTTGCGGGCCAGGTCGTAGATCTCGCGCGTGCCGAGCACCGCCAGCGCCGCGACGAGCGTCGCCAGCACCCATGCCCCGAGCCACAGCGCTACCAGCGTGACGGCGATGGCCGGCACGGCGAAGGCGATCCGAACCACGAGGTTCCGGGACATCAGCGGGGCGCGCTGACCCGGCCGAACCGCCGCTCGCGTCCTTGATAATCGAGGATGGCCTGGAACAGCTCCCGCCGCGTCACGTCGGGCCAGAGCACGGGCGTCATGTACAGCTCGGTGTAGGCGAGCTGCCACAGCAGGAAGTTCGAGAGGCGCAGCTCCCCGGAGGTGCGGATCAGCAGGTCGGGATCGGTCCAGGGCGCGGTGTAGAGCTTCTCCCGCACCGCTTCCTCGTCGATGTCCTCGAGCCGCTTCGCGCCCTTGAGCACTTCCTCCGCGAGCAGTCGCG
>QHTX01000143.1:0-598 GCA_003220975.1 Gemmatimonadota bacterium
TCATCCAGGAGTAGGGCCGCCGATGCTTCACTTCGTTACCGCGGTCACGCTGGCGCTGCAGACGTCCGTGGCCGACTCATCGCCGTTCCGCGCCCTCCCGCTGCCGGCAGCCAACCGGGTGCGCAGTGCCTCCGGCGCGCCGGGCCCGGACTACTGGCAGCAGCGGGCGGACTACGTGATCCGCGCGACCCTCGACACCGCCGGCTCGGTGATCCGCGGCACCGAGCGGATCCATTACGCGAACCATTCCCCCGACACGCTCACGTTCGTGTGGGTGCAGATCGAGCAGAACATCTTCGCGCAGAACAGCATCACCTACACCCTGAACCAGCCGCCGCTCCACTTTGCGGGGGGCGCCGTGTTCGACTTCACGGGCAAGGGCTTCATCGGCGGGATCACGATCGAGCGGTTCACCACGGCGGGGAAGGAGCTGCGGCGCACGGCGTACGGGACGATGATGCGGGTCGAGCTGTCGCGGCCGCTGCCGCCGCGGGGCGTGATCGACTTCGACGTCGCGTGGCACTTCCCCGTGCCGCCGTACGGCGGGGGCCGCATGGGGCGGATCGGCGCGCGCCTGTACGAGATCGGCCAATGGTAC
>QHTX01000143.1:603-9040 GCA_003220975.1 Gemmatimonadota bacterium
TGGAATCCGCTGCCCTATATCGGCGCCGGCGAGTTCTACCTCGAGTATGGTGACTTCGACGTGTCGCTCACCCTCCCCGCCGGGTTCGTGGTCGCCGCGACGGGGACCGTGGCGAACCCGCTCGTGGTGTGGGGCCCGACCGCGCGGGCGCGGCTCGCCCGGGCGCGCCGGTCGGCCGAGCGCGTACAGATCATCACCAAGGCGGAGGCCGAAGCGAACACGGGCAAACGCACCCCGGGAACGAAGACCTGGCGCTTCACCGCCCGCAACGTGCGTGACTTCGCCTGGGCCGCCTCCCCTGACTTCCGCTGGGACGCCTCGAGCTGGAGCGGCATCCTGATCCAGACGTTCTACCGGCCGGGCGCCACGCCGTGGGAGGAGGCGAACAAGATGGCGTGGTTCACGATCAAGCACTTTAGCGAGACGTGGGGCACGTACCCCTGGCCGCACGCGACGACGGTGGAAGGGCTCGTGGAAGGGATGGAGTATCCGATGCTCACGTTCGTCCCGTCGATCGAGAAGCGGGAGGACCAGTTCTGGGTACTCGCGCACGAGTTCGGCCACGAATGGTTTCCGATGCTCGTCGGCTCGGACGAGCGTCGCTATCCGTGGATGGACGAAGGGTTCAACACGTTCATCGACTACGGGTCGGCGGAGGGCTACTTCCGAGGGACGGCGTACGGCGACACGGTGCGACGCGAGCTGCTCGGCGCCTATCGCGTATCGGCCGTTCCCGGCAACGAGCAGCCCCTCATCGACCGGCCGGTGGAACAGCGCGACCTCGCCTGGGCCGCGTACCAGAAGCCCGCGCTGATGCTCACGGTGCTGCGGGACGCGGTACTAGGGAAGGAGACCTTCGAGCGCGCCCTGCGCGAGTACGTGCGACGCTGGACGTTCAGGCATCCGCAACCCGCGGACTTCTTCCGGACGATCGAGAACGTGTCGGGCCGAGACCTGGACTGGTTCTGGCGCGCCTGGGTGTATACCACGGCTCGCCTCGATCAGGCGGGAGACTCCGTCACCACCGCGGGTGACACGGCGCTCGTCTATCTCTCGAACCGCGCACAGATGGTGCTGCCGGTGACGCTGGAGCTGCGCTACGCGGACGGGACGACGGAAACGCGGCGGTTCCCGATCGAGATGTGGAACCTCGGCAGCAAGTTCACCGCGCGGGTGGGGACGGCGAAGCCGGTGGCGGGCGTCGTGGTGGACCCGAAAGAGACGTATCCCGATATCGACCGGGCGAACAACCAGTGGGGGAAGTGATCGGAGTTCTCAGTGGTCAGTCGTCAGTCATGAGCAGTGAACGACTGACGACTGACCACTTTTCCCTCACTTGTCCGGCCGATCCTCGTCGTCGACGATCTCGTCGACCGGGTCGGTCCCACCGCCGGGCCCGTAGCCCTTCTTCCCCGGATGGTCGGGAATATTGATCACGGCTTCGCCGATGTTGTTGTCGTAGTTGCTCTCCTTAAACATGTGGCAGAAGCCCTGCGGATCGACGGCCGGGCACGGCTCGTTCTTCTTCGCGGTGAAGGGCGGATTGACCCAGATACGTAGCGTATACTGGCCGGGTGGGATCAAAGGTGCGTTCGGGTCATTCAGCACGAAGTACTGCCCGCCGAGCCACTTGTAGTACTCGTCCGCGTAGCCGACGCTGATGCCCTGGTTGCCCGGGACTTCGGGGAGGCCCAACTCAGGCCGGGCCGGCCGGCCGCAGGCGCGATACACCCACGACTTAGGCGGCGCGTCCTCGTTGTACGGCTTGACGTCGATCATGCAGAAGCCGTTCTTGCGCGCCTTGGTGATCTTGCCCGTGGAGTCGATCAGCTGGTATAGCGCGTAGTTGCGGAAGTGGTAGTGGCGGTGGCAGGCATTGTTCTCGAACAGCCCGTCCGAGTCGCTGCCGTCGCCGTCCCCGTTCGGGTCCCAGTGCCGGTTCGGGTCGCCGATGTAGATGTCGGCATCACCGATGTTCGGGGTGACGACCGTGAAGCGCAGCAGGCGGTACTTGCCGGGGGCGAGGTTCGCCTCCTCGATGCTGCAGAACGACTCCTTGAGCTCCTGGTCGTATACGACCCACGACGTGGCAAGCGTCTTGGCGTCCACGATCATATCGGGGGTGCCGTCGAGGTCCTGCACGTGGGCGAACGCCGGCCCACTCGGCGGGGCCACGGCGCCGCGCTCCACAGGCGTACACGTTGCGACGGCCAGCACCGACACCAGGGCGGCGAGGGGAGTGAACCGCATGGTGTGCTCCTAAGGGAGAGGAGCGGCTAAGGTGACGCGCGGAGGCTCAGCCGTCAACGGCGCATACTCAATCACGCGCCTGCAAGAAAATGCGGACCGGTCAGTGCAGGCCCCCGCCCGCGAGCTGCTTCACCAGGTCGCCGACCACCGTCTTGGCGTCGCCGAACAGCATCCAGGTGTTGTCCTGGACGTACAGCTCGTTGTCGATCCCCGCAAAGCCGGGGTTCTTGCTGCGCTTGATGGCCAGCACCGTCTTGGCCTTGTCCGCGTCGATGATCGGCATGCCGTAGATGGGCGTGTCCTTGGCGTAGCGCGCGGCGGGGTTGACGACGTCGTTCGCCCCGATGACGAGCGCGACGTCGCATTGCGGCATCTCGGGGTTGATGTCGTCCATCTCGACGAGCGCCGTGTAGGGAATGTTCGCTTCCGCGAGCAGCACGTTCATGTGGCCCGGCATCCGCCCGGCGACCGGGTGGATGGCGAACTGGACCGTGACCCCCCGCTTTGTCAGCTGGTCGTACAGCTCACGCACCTTGTGCTGGGCCTGCGCCACGGCCATGCCGTATCCCGGGATGACGACCACGCGGCTCGCCTGCTCGAGGAGCTGCGCGGCGCCCTCGACCGTTTCCTGCTTCCACTCCTTTTGCTCCCCGATGGCCGCCGTTTTCCGCACGGTGCCGAACGCGCCAAACAGCACGTTCGAGAACGACCGGTTCATCGCGCGGCACATGATGATCGAGAGAATCAGACCGCTCGACCCGTCCAGCGCGCCCGCAGTCACCAGGAGCTTCGAGTCGAGCACGAAACCCATCGCGACCGCCGAGAGCCCTGCGTAGGAGTTCAGGATCGAGATGACCGTGGGCATGTCCGCGCCGCCGATCGGGATGATGAGCAGCACCCCGAAGAGCAGGGCGAGGCCGGCGATCGCGCGGAAGGCGTGTCCCGACCACGCGGCGGTCGGGTGCACGACGATCAGCACTCCCAGCGCCACGGCGATCGCCAGCACGCCGATGTTGACGACGTTCTGGCCCGGGTACGTGACCGGCCGCTGCGGGATCCACTTCACTTCCTGCAGCTTGCCGGCGGCCATGAGACTGCCCGTGAACGTGAGGAATCCCAGGATCACCTCGGCCACGAGCGCGCTCATCCGGAACGGCGTGAGCTGGGCCGAGCGCTCGCCCAGCCAGAGGTAATACTCCGCGACGCCCACCAACCCCGCCGCGAGCCCGCCGAACGCATGGGACAGCGCCGTCCGCTGCGGCACGGCGGTGAGGGGCACGCGGGACAGCGGGACCCCGACGATGAACCCCGCGACGATCGCCAGCACGACCCAGCCGTGGTGCACGATTTCAGGCTGAATCCAGGTGGCCAGCACGGCGACCAGCATCGCCGTGACGCCCGCCACGACGGCGTGGCGGGCGGTCTTCGGGTCGTTCATCCAGTACAGCGAAAAGATGAACAACACCGTCGCGAGCACGGCGGCGAACTGGGCGACGGCGTGCGTCATTGCTTCTTGAACATCTTCAGCATCCGGTCCGTGATGAGGAACCCGCTGACGATGTTCGTCATGGAGGCGAAGAGCGCGACCGCGCCGAGGATGCGGATCACCCTGGGATAGTCGGCGCCCGCGACGACGATCGACCCGACCACGGCGATGGCGGAGATCGCGTTGGTGAGCGACATGAGCGGCGTGTAGAGCAGCCGGGAGACCCGGCGGATCACCCCCAGCCCGATGAAGGTCGCCAGCACGAACACGAACAGCATCGACCAGTAGTCGACCGGCAGCGGCGGTCCCTGGGGCGCCCCGTCCAGGCCCTGGATCATGTCTTCCGCACCTCCCCGGCATGGGTCACGCACGTGTCACGCGTGATCTCGTCCTCGAAGTCGAGCCGCAGCGCGCCGTCCTTGACGACGTGCAACAGAAAGCTCGAGATGTTGCGCGCGTACATCTGGCTCGCGTGCACCGGCAGGGTGCTCGGGAGATTGGCCGGCCCGATGATCACCACGCCGTTCCGGATCACGTCGCTGCCGGGCTCCGTCAGCTCGCAGTTCCCGCCCGTCTCGGCCGCCAGGTCCACGATCACCGAACCCGGCTTCATTCCCCGCACGGCCTCGGCCGTGATGAGGATCGGCGCGCGCGTCCCCGGGATCGCGGCCGTCGTGATCACGATGTCGGCGTCCTTGACGTGCTGCGCGATGAACGCGAGCTCGCGACGGTGGGTCTCGTCCGACAGCTGTTTCGCGTAGCCGCCCGCCGTCTCCGCCGACTCGGCGATCTCGAGCTCCAGGAACTTCGCGCCGAGGCTCTCCACCTGCTCCTTCACCGCCGGGCGCACGTCGAACGCCGACACGACCGCGCCGAGGCGGCGCGCAGTCGCGATCGCTTGGAGCCCCGCCACGCCGGCGCCCAGCACCAGCGCTCGGGCCGGCGGCAACGTCCCGGCCGCCGTCACCAGCATCGGAAAGAACCGGCCGGTCGCCGTGGCGGCGAGCAGCACGGCCTTGTACCCGGCGACGGTCGCCTGAGAAGAGAGCACGTCCATCGGCTGCGCGCGGGTAATGCGGGGAAGCAGGGCGAGACTGAAGGCCGTCACGTGGCGAGCCGCGAGCTCGGACACGGCCTCCCGCTGGGCCGACGGCTGGAACACAGCGACCAGCGCGGCCCCCGCGCGACACAACCGCACTTCGTCCGTCGAGGGCGGCTGCACCTTCAGCACGACGTCGCTCTGCCCGAAGATTTCCGCGGCCGTCGCGACGACGGTGGCACCCGCCGCGCGGTAGCCGTCGTCGCCGAACGACGCCGCGGCTCCGGCGTCCCGCTCGACGAGGACCGCCAGACCGGACTTCACCACCCGAACAGCGACCTCCGGTGTCAGCGCGACACGGCGCTCGTTGACCGCGGTCTCCTTGGGGACCCCGATCCGCATACGATCCTCGGGATGGTTTCGGTGGACAACAACATTCTCAGCCGTCACGACCGAGAACGTCTCAACCCTTCGGAAGCGTTCCCCGTTCCCGCGCCCTTGCCAGCAGTCGCTCGGCGAAGTCGAGGCGCTCCGCCAGCTCGCCGACCTGGGACTCGAGCGACAACAGTCGATCCTCGACGTCCGCCACGCGGCGCTCGGAGGACGCCAGCCGAGGCGCGGCGTCGCCCACTTCCCAGCGGCGCAGGCGGCGGCCGTCACCGTCTTCGAAGTCGCCCGCCGCGATCACGACGATGTCGTACAGGTACCAGATTCCCAGGCCGCCCAGCGTCAGGCACATGCAGACGCCGCTGGCCGCGCGGCCCGTGTAGAAGCGATGCAGCCCGAACATCCCGCCGATCACGGCCAACCCGAGCGCCACGCCGCGCGACCGTTCGGAAACGCCCCCTTCCCTTTGCTCCGTCGGGGCCAGGTCGTCCGACGCGTCGGCCGCGGTCATCTCACGGCTGTCCGGTCGGACCGACGAGCGCGTCGAGCTCCCGCCGTGCCAGCACGCCCGCGTGACGCGCGACCTCTCGCCCCTCGCGGAAGACGATCAGGGTCGGGATGGCGCGCACGTTGAAGCGCTGCGCGGTCGCCTGGTTGCGATCGGTGTCGAGCTTGGTCACCAGCACCTCGCCCGCCCGCTCGTGCGCCAGGTCGTCGAGCGCCGGCGCCATGATTTTGCAGGGCCCGCACCAGTCGGCGTAGCAGTCCATCACGACCGGCACGGTGGTGCCCGCGAGCACCGCCTCCACGGTCGCGTCGGTCACGGCGACCGGCCGGTCGACGAGGATCGGCCGGCCGCAGTGGCCGCACTTCGGGCGGTCGGGCAGGCGCCCGAGGTCCACGCGGTTGAGCGTGGCGCAGAACGGGCACGCGACCGTCGCCTTCCTGCCGAGCTCCGTCACCGCCATCGGCGATGCACCTCCGCCAACCAATCTACGGCGTCATCAGTCGTCAGTCATCAGTAGCCGCTGCCAGGAGCCTCGTTGCCGAGGAATGAGCCGTTCTTGAAGGTATTCGGGCACAGCGGATGTGCGAACACCGACGGCCCCTCGACCGAGTACTGAATGTCGTCCGCAAACTCCCCACCCGGCGGATTCATTGCCGCCTCGTCGCGCACGCGCTTCGCGATCTCGTGGTCCGTGCACGCCGTGTCACCACTGATACCGAGACCGCCGACGACGTGACCGCCGGAATACAACGGCACGCCGCCGCCGAACGTGATGATGCCGCCGGCGATCTGGCCCCGGCCGCCGCCCGCGCCGTTCGGCGGCGCCAGGAAGTCCGGGTTGAAGAGGTTCGACTGGTTCAGGCCCCAGAGTGAGTGGCCAGGTTGCGTGAAGGTGTAGAGCATTGCCGTCGAGAGCGCGAGCGCGTCGAGGCTGAACGCGTTGGCCGTGTACGCCTTCGCCTTGGCGATCGCCTGGCTCCCCGGCCACACCTGCGTCGCGTCGTCGCTCGAAGTCGCGAACGCGCACAGGTCGCCGTCGCGATTCACGACCGCCGCCCACATGCGCGCACCTCCGAACAGGCCGCCAGCGTTACCGCCGTGCGCCGGCGCGGCGGCGAGGAGTTGCTTCAGTTGCTCGGCCGTGGGTACGGCCGAGCAGTTGGCCTGTCTCCCCTGAGCATGGGCGCCTGCCGTCGCGAATGAGAGGAGCAGCGTTGCAGATACGATGGCGCTCTTGTTGGGGTTCATGACCCCTCCCGCGGTGAGAGATACGGGTAAGGCTGAAGCGCGCGCGGCGTCGCGTCAAACAACGGAGAGGGCGGCTCCGAACAGCATCAAGCGTGCCCGCGAATGCTGGGGTTCCGCACGAGTGGTTGACAGCCCCTTTTTTTCGGGGCACTATCGGGGCGAACCTTGGGCCGACCGCGCATTCCGTTGTGCGATAATGGTATACGCGCGGGCGCCGGTGCCTGACGCATGTCCAGACCGAACCGCTGCAACGACAACGACATCGCAGTCGTCTCTCCGGGCACGAGCCCGGTGGGCGGCCAGTAATGGCGCGTCTGGGCGTAGAGCTCGGCACCCGCACGATTCGCGCGGTCCGGCTCGAGGGCTGGCCGCGCCCCCGGGCCCGCGCCGTGGAGATCGCGTGGGATCGGGAGAGCCCCGACGAGGCGGTGCAGGCGTTGGGCCAGCATCTCGGCGCGGCGCGCCGGATCGCGGTGGCGGTTGACCTGCCGCTGCTCTTGACCAAGCGGGTGAAGCTGCCGGCGCTCCCCGCCGCGGAGCGGCGCCGCATCCTGCGGCTCGAGCCCGAGCGGTTCTTCGCCGTGCGCGCCGACGAAATAGTGCCGGCGGTGCGGGCCGACGAGGATCTCGTGTTCGCCGCGCGGGAGACACCGCTCGCCGGTTGGGTGAGCGCCCTCGAGCGGCTCGCGCCCGTCGACCTGGTGGAGCCCGCGCCGGTGGCCCTGTCGCGGGCGTTGGCACGCGCGCCGACGCCTCTCGCCGACGCCGTGATGCTGTTCGACGGTCGTGCCGATGGCATCGGTTTAGTGGAGCTGCGCGGCGGCCGGGTCTCACGCGCGCGGCGACTCTACGGGGACCTCGAGGCCGCGGCCGCGGTGCTCACAGGCGACGGCGCTCCCACCACGCTCTACTTGAGTGGGTGGAGCGAGGAGCGCGCGGCCGCCCTGGCGGCGCTGCTGCCGGGCGTCACCCCTCAGCCGCTGCCCTGCGTATCGGACGTGGCGGGGCCGTTTCTCGCCGCCTACGGCGCGGCGCTCGCCGTCGGCACCGAGCCGGACTTCGCCAGCACACTCGTGTCTCCGGAGCTCGGCCGGGGCATTCGCGCGCGCCACCGCCGCGAGCTGGGCCTGGCCGTGGCGGCGTGCGTGGCGGCTGCGGTGTTCGCGTTGACGTCGGTCGATGCCTGGCGGGCGCGCGCCACGCGTGAGTTGGGCGCGGGGCTGCAGGCGCTGCGCGAGCGCGCCGCGCCGGCCCTCGCGCTCCAGGCGCAGCTCGAAACCATGGCCCAGCAGGCGGAGGCGATCCGCCAGATCGAGGCCGAGCGGCCGGACCCGCTGCGGGTGCTGCTGGCGTTGTCGCGCCAGCTTCCGCCCGGCGCGTACGTGCGCGGCATCCGTGCCTCCGGCGCCGAGTGGCAGGTGGACGGCTACGCGCCCAACGCGGCGCGGCTCATCGCCGGGCTCGGCGCCGCACCGGGGTTCAAGGAGGTCCACTTTCTCTCGGCGACGAACCGCGCCCA
>QHTX01000144.1 GCA_003220975.1 Gemmatimonadota bacterium
TGCTCCGCCACCCAGGGCGTGCGATACAGCTCGGCGAGCGACCGGGCGCGCGCGATCGAGCGCTCGTCGAGGGGCTCGGAGAGCTGACCCAAATAGTCGTGCAGCAGCAGCGTGTAGCGCTCCCGCATCACGGGCCACCACGGATCGCTCGCGGCCGGCGGGTCGGCCATCGCGAGATGGTCGATGCCATCGGCGCGGGCCAGCTCCGCGCCCAGGTGCGGATTGTAGAAGGCGCCCACCATGAGCTGCGTCATCAGTCGTCCGTTATCCGGTGTCCGTAACTACTAACCCCTGTTCGGCCAGTTGGTCACAAAACACCTTGACCTGGGCGGCAACCATGGGCTTTTCCCCGCGGTCGGTCCAGGCCGCCGCGATCGCCTCGGCGCTCGCCGTCCCGTCCAGTCGCTCGATGATAAAGCGCTCGCGCTCGCCCCATGTGGCCGCCTGCGCTCGCAGCGCGTCTGTCGCGTGCGGCAGCCGGAAGGCCTCCGCGACGAGGGCATCAACCTCCGCCAGGGTGTCGGGTGTCAGGTGTCGGGTGCCAGTGAGATTCTCATCCACCTGCGCGGCGTTCCGCGCTCCGGCCAGGACGATTCCGACTCCCGGCCGGGCGAAAACCCAGCCCAGCGCGAACGCTGGGAGGGACAGCTCGAGGCGGCGGGCGATGGGGCGCAGCCGCTCGATGACGGCGCGGCGGCGCGTGAATTCGGGACCCCGAAACCAATAGATCCCGCGCCGGTGGTCGCCGGCCGGGAACTCCGGGGAGGCCGCGTACTTCCCGCTCAATAGCCCGGCCGCGAGCGGCCGGTAGGCAAGAAACGCGAGACCGCGCTCCCGGGCGACCGGCAGCTGGCGCTGCTCCACGTCGCGATCGAACAAGTTGTACGGTCCCTGGTAGGAGACCACGGGCGCGAGCTCGAGCGCCCGGGCGATCTGCAGGTGCGTGGTGTTGCAGAGGCCGATCGCGAGCGCTTTTCCCTCTTCTTGGAGCGCGTGGAGCTTCTCGAGCTGCCACTCCCACCGGTCCAGCGCTTCGTGCAGCTGCACGAGGTCGACATGCTCACGCTGCAGGCGGCGCAACGAGGCTTCGAGCGACCGACGCGGGTCGTCGTGGGGGCCGACCTTGGTCGCGATCGCGACTCGCTCGCCGTGCGCGGAACGGCTTGATGGCCGCGCCGAGCAGCGTTTCCGAGCCGCCGTGACCGTAGGAGGGCGCGGTGTCGAAGAAGGTGATCCCGCGCTCGACGGCGCGCTCGACCGCGGCGCGGCGCGGGCCCTCATCGTCCGGCGCCCCCCATCCCTCGCCCCCCACCGCCCACGCGCCGAACCCGAGGCGCAGCTCGGGCAGCGTGAAACGCAGAGGGGGCCGGACGTCAGTCCGGGCCCCCGGGTGCATCAAGCCGCTCCTGCTTTAGGAGTGGCAGGTGGGGACCAGCTCGCTCGTCTCGACGATCTCGGGACGATGACAGCTGGGGACGAGCTCCTGCATCTCGACGATCTGCATTACTGCCTCCTTGAAAGGGCCAGGAAGACGGCTGTCTGGTCAATCCTACGGGTTGCCGTCACACCCGTCAACCGGTAACTCTCAAGCCTCCATGATCCCGATTCACGCGCTGCTGACGGAGAACGCTCTCGCCGAGGAATTCGTTTCCGCGTTCCACGCGCGGCGCCTCCCGGAGAAGTTCTTCTACTGGTTCCCCCTGTCCGTACGGGCCTGGCTGGCGCTGTGCTCGGACGGCGCGTACCGCAACTTCGTGCGGTCGCGCTCGCTCATCGCACGGTCGGCCGCCGAGCTCGCCCGCTTGTTCCCGCCCGGCCCGCTCGAGGTCCTGAGCCTGGGCGCGGGCCAGGGAGACAAGGACCTGATCCTGCTGGAGGCGCTGCGCGAGCACGGCGTCCGCGTGTCGTACGTGCCGGTGGACACAAGCCAGGCGCTGCTGGAAATGGCGTGCGGCGGCGCGTTGCGCGCCCGCTTCCCCGCGCAAGGCATCAAGGCGGACGTCACGCGGGCGGAGCACCTGGCGGCGCTCGCCCCCGAGCCCGAGACGCCGCGCCGCCTCGTCCTGCTCATCGGGAACACGCTCGGCGCCTTCGACCCGCTCGCCGCCGCGCGCCAGCTGGCGCGGCTGCTCCGCCCCGGCGACGGCCTGCTCGTGGACGGTGAGATTTACGCGGGCGACGCGACCGTCGCGGGCTACGACAATCCGCTCAATCGCCGCTTCGCCTGGGCGCCGCTCCACGCCGTCGGGATCCGCGACGCGGACGGCGACCTGGTGTTCGAGGCGAAGGACGACCCGCGGCTTCCCGGCCTGCACCTCATCCCGAAGCACTTCCGCGCCCGCCAGGACGTCGAGGCCCAGACGGGTGGCGAGGTGTTGCGCCTCGCCCGCGGCGAGCGGCTCGACATGAGCCACTCGTATAAGTACGCCGCGGACACCTTCCTCCGGATTCTCTCCGACGCCGGGCTCGCGGTCCGCTGGCAGGGGCGGAGCGATGATGAGCGCTTTCTCATGGTCTTCGCCACGCTGGCATGACTGCGGCGCTCGAGGTGCGGGGGCTCGGGTACGAACTGCCGGGGAAGAGGGAAGGGGGAAGGGGCGGTCACCTCGTCCAGGACGTCTCGTTCACCGTGGCGGCGGGTGAGACGCTCGTACTCTTGGGCCGCAGTGGATCGGGGAAGACCACGACCCTGAAGCTCATCAACCGGTTACTCGAGCCCACCGCCGGCGAGGTCGTGGTGGCGGGGGAGCGCGCGGCCGGCGTTCCGGCGACGCAACTGCGCCGGCGGATCGGCTACGTGATCCAGGAGATCGGACTGTTCCCTCACTTCACTGTGGAGCGGAACGTCGGGCTGGTGCCGCGGCTCGAGGGCTGGCCGCCGGCCCGGATCGCCGCGCGGGTGCGCGAGCTGCTGGCGCTGGTGGGCCTCGACCCCGGCGGCTTCGCGGGGCGCTACCCCCACGAGCTGTCGGGCGGGCAGCGCCAGCGCGTGGGCGTCGCTCGCGCCCTCGCCGCCGACCCGCCGCTGCTGCTCCTCGACGAGCCGTTCGGCGCGCTCGATCCCATCACGCGGGTCGAGCTGCAGCGCGAGTTTCAGGCGCTCGAGGGACGGCTCGACAAGGGGATGGTGTTCGTGACCCACGACGTGCGCGAGGGACTGCTGCTCGGCACGCGGATCGGGCTGATGCATGAGGGGCGGCTCGCGTTCCTGGGGACGCCGCCGGAGTTCCGGGAGAGCGGCCACCCGGAGGTGCGGAAATTCCTGGAGGCGGCGTGACCGATCTCGTGCAGTTCTACGCCCGCAACTCCCAGGAAGTCTGGGGCCTCGTGGGCCAGCATCTCTCCCTGGTGGCGATCTCAACGGGGATCGCCATCGTCATCGGCATCCCGCTCGGCGTCGTCCTGACCCGCCGGCCGGCGTGGCGCGGGCCCGTGCTCGGCCTCGCCAACGTGTTCCAGACGATCCCGAGCCTGGCGCTCTTCGGCTTCCTGATCCCCCTGCCGCTCATCGGGGGGATCGGGGCCACGACGGCGATCGTCGCGCTGGTGGTGTACGGCTTGCTGCCGATCGTGCGGAACACCTACACGGGGATCGCCGGCGTCGATCCCGCGGTGCGCGAGGCGGGCCGAGGGATGGGGATGACCGACTGGCAGCTCTTGACGCTCGTCGAGCTGCCGCTCGGCTTCGGGGTGATGCTCGCCGGGGTGCGGGTGGCGACGGTGGTGAGCGTGGGGACGGCGACGATCGCCGCCGCGATCGGCGCGGGCGGTTTGGGCGTGTACATCTTCCGCGGCGTGGCGATGGTGAACGACACGTTGATTCTCGCGGGCGCGGTCCCGGCCGCGCTGATGGCGCTCGCGGCGGACGGCTTGCTCGGGCTCGCGGAACGGCGATTCGCTTGGCGAGCGAAATGAGGGATCCGGGTCGGGGGGACACCCGGGCTGAGAGCCCGGGCTCGGCCGGGTGTGCGCCCTGTAAGGGCGCAGCTCGAGCCGAGCGCGCCCTCTCAGGGCGCGGATCACACGCGGGGACCACGATCGTACGGTCGCTGTCACTCCTGCTATTCATACTCGCCAGCTGCACCCGCCGCGAGCGCGTCGTCGTCGGGTCCAAGAACTTCACGGAATCCGACCTGCTCGGCGAGATCGTGGCGCAGCAGATCGAGCGGCGCACGAGCCTGCCGGTGGAGCGACGCTTTCACCTGGGCGGTACGTTCGTGTGCCACGCGGCGATCACGGCGGGACAGATCGACCTGTACGTCGAGTACACGGGAACGGCGTACACCGCGGTGTTGAAGCTCCCGCCCGTCGCCGATCGCGACAGCGTCTATCACACCGTGGCGCGCGACTACGCGCAGCGCTTCGGGCTGGCGTGGGGCAGGCCGTTCGGTTTCGACAATACGTTCGCCATCGCGGTACGCCACCGCGACGCCACGCGCTATGGCCTCGCGCGCATCTCCGACTTGGCGCAGCTGGCGCCGCGGTGGCACGCGGGGTTCGGCTACGAGTTCCTCGAGCGCGCCGACGGCTTCCCGGGGCTGGCGCGCGCGTACGGTCTCCGGTTCGCCGCCCCGCCCACCGCGATGGACCTCGGGCTCACGTATCGCGCGCTGGCGGAGGGGAAGGTGGACGTGATCGCCGGGAACTCGACCGACGGGCAGATCCGGGCGCTGGACCTCGTGGTGCTGGAGGACGACCGCCACTACTTCCCCCCCTATGAAGCCGCACTGGTGATGCGGCAGGCCGTGGTCGGCCGGCATCCCGAGATCGCCGCGGCACTCGGCCAGCTCGCGGGCGGCATCTCGGACGCCGAGATGCGCCGGCTCAACGCGCTGGCGGACGTCGAGCATCAGGACATCGCGACCATCGCGCGCGACTGGCTGGCCCGGAACGTCCCGTGAGCGCGCGCATCATCCGCAGCTACCTCACGATCACGTTTCTCTTCAACCTCGCGATGTCGCTCATCTGGGGCATCGATACGCTGTTCAAGATGGGCGCCGGCCTCGACATCATGCAGGTGCTGCTCACGAACTCGGCGTTCACCCTCGGCTCCATGGTGTTCGAGATCCCGACGGGCGTCGTGGCCGACACCGTGGGGCGGCGGGTCTCGCTGCTGCTCTGTCTCGTCACGTTGTTCGTCACGACGCTCCTGTACGTCGCGATCGCGTGGCGCGGCTGGGGCTTCTGGGCGTTCATGTGGGTTTCGGTGTTCCTCGGGCTGGGCTACACGTTCTACACCGGCGCCGTCGACGCGTGGCTGGTGGACGCGCTCCAGGCGACGGGATACACGGAGCCGCTCGAGCCGGTGTTCGCGCGGGGCCAGATGGCGTTCGGGGTCGGGATGCTGCTGGGCACGATCGGGGGCGGACTGCTCGGCCAGATCCACCTGTACATCCCCTACCTGGTGCGGGCGGCGATCGTCGTGCCGCTGTTCGCGCTCGCATGGTTCCGGATGCCGGAGCTCGGCTACACCCCGCGGGCCCTCGAGCTGCGGCGGGTGCCGGTCGAGATGCGGCGCGTGTTCGTGCAGGGCATGGAGTACGGCTTGCGGCACCCGGTGGTGCGACCCGTGATGCTCGCCTCGCTCGTCTCCGTGAGCTTCATGATCTTCGGGTTCTACAGCTGGCAGCGCTACTTCCTCGATCTCCTGGGGAAGAACCTCGTGTGGGTGGACGGCGTGATCAGCTCGCTCGTGGGCCTGAGCCTCATCGCCGGGAACGCGCTGGTCGGCCCGCTGTCGCGCGTGGTGCCGACGCGGGCCGGCGTGCTCATGCTCTCCGTGGGCCTCGAGGCCGTGACCGCAGTCGCCTGCGGCCTGTTCAGCAACTTCTATGTCGTCGTCTCGCTCTATCTCGTCTACGGCATCGCCGTCGGAATCGCGATGCCGGTGAAGCAAGCCTACCTGAACGCCCACATCCCGTCCGCTCAGCGCGCCACGATCCTCTCCCTCGACTCGATGTTCGGGAACCTGGGTGGCGTGATCGGGCAGTCGGGATGGGGCTGGGTCGCTCGGATGCTCTCGATCGGGGTGGCGTGGGCATATTCCGGCGCGACGCTGCTGCTCGGGTTGCCGCTCTACTGGCTGGCGCGGCGAGGGGAGGCGAGAGAGGGCGTTGTTACCCTCCGAACAGCCTCGTGAAGGCCCGCCTCCAGCTGGTGCTGGCCGCCGCGTGCTTCTCGACCGCGGGCGCGGCCATCAAGTGGTGCTCGTTCGGCGGCTGGCAGATCGCCGCGTTCCGCGCCCTCGTCGCCAGCTCCGCGATCGTGGTGCTCATCCCCGAGGCCCGCCGCAGCTGGAACCGACGGGTGGGGCTCGTCGCGCTCGCCTACGCGGCGGCGGGCCTGCTGTTCGTGCTCGCGAACAAGCTCACGACCGCCGCGAACACCGTGTTCCTCCAGGCGACCAATCCGCTCTTCGTGATCGCGCTCGTCCCCTGGCTGCTCCACGAGCGCGTGACGCGCCGCGACCTGGCGTTCATGACGGTGCTCGGCGCGGGCCTCGCGCTGCTGTTCGTCGGGGGTGAGCGTCGCTTCGCCACGGCACCGGATCCGCTCCTGGGCAACGTGCTTGCCGCCGGAAGCGCCGTGGCCTGGGCCTTCACGGTGACGGGGTACCGCTGGCTCGCCCGTGATCGCGCCGCGGACCACGGCCCCCACGGCGTCGTGGCAAGCGCGGCCGCCTGCGGCAACCTGATCGTGTTCCTCGTGAGCCTGCCGTGGGCGCTGCCGCTCGCGCGAGGCCGCGCCACCGACTGGCTCGTCGTGGCCTACCTCGGCGTGTTCCAGCTCGGCTTGGCCTACGTGTTCCTGTCACGCGCGATCGCGCGCGTCCCCGCGCTCGAGGCGTCGCTGTTCCTGCTCGTCGAGCCGGTGCTGTCTCCCGTTTGGGCGTGGCTCGCGCACGGGGAGACGCCTGGGCCGCTCGCGGTAATAGGCGGGGCGGTCATCATAACGGCGACAGGGGTCAAGGCTTGGAGTGATGCAGGAACGGCACTGCTAGACGCACAGACGCACAGCGGTGAACAGCTTGAGTGAACAGGTAATCCCGCTCACTCTCTACTGTTCTCCACTGTGCGTCTGTGCGTCTAGTAGTTGCCTGGTCTGTTTACTGAGTACGGTTTACGGAGCACGGTCTTTCTTCTGGTCACGGGCGCTTCGCCTCAGGGGGGGAGCACGCGGAGGTGGGCCGGCGGAGTGCGCAGCGGCTCCGGCGCGTCGGTCGGGAGCACGCCCCAGACGACGTACTCGCCCGGGGCCGCGGGCGCGCCCGTGTCGGTTCGCTGGCGCCAGGCGTCCTTGAGCTCCACGGTCTCGCCCGGCCCGAGGACCTTGACCTGAAGGATGCCGGGCACGACCGCCCTCGCGAGCCGCCGCCACACGACGGCGCCATCTGGCTGGGCGACCACTATGTCAAAGGCGATCTCCCGTCCGAGAAAGTGCGCCTCGATTGGCCGGTCGGTGACGTTCGTCAGGCGCAGCACGAGTGGCACGCGCTGGCCGACGCGCACGGACTCGGGCGCGACCAGCGTGAGGCGCAGGGAGTCGGGTGGCGGCCTGGCGCTCACGGGACGCGCCAGGAAAACGGCGGCGCACCATCCGAGCGCCGCCGCCCCGACAGGAAGTCGCATCGCCAGACCGTCGTCAGTGCGTCGCGAGCGAGCCGAGCTCCTGCTCGATGTTGGCGAGCGGGCTGTACACGAGCAGGGTGCCCGATGAGTTGCCGCCCCAGAGCGTGCCCTGTAGCGTGACGGTACTGCCGCCGCTGATGAAGAACACCGGCGACCCACTGTCGCCCGCCCCGACGATCTGGACCGTATTCTGTACGATATCCTGGCACAACAATACGATGTTCGACCCGGAGACCCCGACGTTCACGCAGCTGTTCGTTACGGTTCCCTCGGTCCAGCCCGTGGTCCGGCCGACCTTGTCGAGCGTCTGGCCCACGGTGGCGTTTCCTGCGGCCTCCGCGGTGATCGTGAACGAGCCGGCGATGTCAAGGGATCCGTTGTTCGCGCCGGTGGTTTGCGCGATGCCCCCGAGTGTGAACGCGACGCCGCTCGCACCCTGGGAGAAATTCGCATCACTGCGGCGGCACTTCCGCCCGTGGGGGCAGCCCTGGCTGTTGCGGAAGAACGACGGGTCGGCGATCTCGGTGCCGATAAACTCGGCGGTGACCTGGTCGAGAGGCTGGTAGTACAGGGTCCCCTCGACCGCGCCCTGCTTGTCGCTGCAATGCGACGCGGTGACGAACCCGCTTATGCCCGCCCGCGCCGCGTTGAAGCTGAGCGAACAGAGGAAGTTGCTGAAGCGGATCTGCAATCCCCCGACAACGGGCCGCACCATATCGCGGAGCGTCAGCACAAAGTGGATAGGCTCCGTCTCCCGGACGATCACGGCCGCCGCCGGGATGCCGAGGCGGGCGGCGAGACCGCGCACGCTCGCGGCTGCCGCGGCGTGCTCGACGCCGACCGCCACAAGGCGGAGATGGACAAGCCGATGGAGCGCGCCGGCCGCAAGGCGAACGCCCTGCCCGAGCCCGAAGAGGTCGAGGAGGTCAGCGTATGAGCGACCGGATGCAGTGCGCCAGGGCGTACGAGAAGGCCCTCTTTGCAGGCGACCGGGAGGGAGTGGGCCGGCGGTTCACCGACGACGTCGTGTATTGGGTGGCGGGCGCCCCGCCTATCGGCGGCGAATGGAAAGGCCGGGAGCGGGTGCTGGAGGCGTTGTGGGACCGCGAGCCCGGCCTCGGCGCCGCGGATTGGGGCAACGAGGACGTATGGCGCGACTGGTACGACGCCGACGACCGCGTGATCATCGAGATCCGCGAGCGTTCCTGGCTCAAGAGCGATCCCGAGGACGTCATGGACCAGCGGACGTGCGTGGTGCTCAAGTTCCGTGGAGACCAGATCTGCGAATTGCGGGATTACACCGACAGCCACATCTACGAAGAGTTTGTGAGGCGGCACCGGAGCGAGCTGCGCAAGTTCGCGGGACAACCCGCCTAGCGGGCTGGCTACGGGCAAGCCATCTTGGAGACGCGCCCGCCCACTCCTTTCCCAAGGAGGAATTCCGCTATGGACCGGAACACCCTTACCGTCCGGACGCTGGCGGCCGCCGTCGCGCTCGCCGGAGCCGGCTGCCGCGACGCGTCCAGCCCCCCGCTGAGTCCCACCGCTCCCACGGCGGCCGCGAGCCCGACCGGGATCGCACAAGCGGTGCAAGCGCCCGATCTCGCCACCCTGGCCCGCGTCATCCCCGGCTTCGGTGGCTTCTACCTCGACGCCGGCGTACCGACCGTGTATCTCCTGGACCCGGCCGCGCGGGGCCCAGCCGAGCGCGCGCTCGGCGCGTACGCCGCCGCGCGCGGCGTCACGCGGGCCGAGATCCGCGTCCTCCAGGCGCAGTACGATTACCGCGACCTCGACCGCTGGTTCCAGCGGATCTCAGACGAGGCGTTTTCGACGCCCGGCG
>QHTX01000146.1 GCA_003220975.1 Gemmatimonadota bacterium
ACCTCCCGTACCACCCGCTCCGGCACCGTGACGGTCCACCCCGCCTGGCGGTCGCCGCACATCACCCCGACGGCCCGCGGCAGCGCGAATCGCACGGTCCCATCGCGCGTTTTCTTGTCGAGCTGCATCGCCGCGACGAGCCCGTCCACGGTCGCCGTGTCCGGCAGCTCCACCGGCAGGCCGTAGCCCTCGAGCAGCCCGCGGATGCGGCGCGCCGTCCCGGTCTCGGCGACGCCCAGCGCCTCGGCGAGCCGCGCTTCGTATGCCATCCCGATCCCCACCGCTTCGCCGTGCAGCACGTCGAACTTCGCCGTCGCCTCGATCGCGTGGCCCACCGTGTGGCCGAAGTTGAGGATCGCCCGCCGCCCCGCCTCGCGCTCGTCCGCGGCCACCACCTCGGCCTTGATCTCCACCGAGCGCCGCACCAGCCTCTCTACGACATCCGGGGGGGCGGCTTGCTTGCCGACCGTCTGGCACTCTCGCTCGAGAAAGGCGAAGTACTCTCGGTCGGCGATCACGCCGTGCTTGACAGCCTCCGCCATGCCTGCGGCCAGCTGCGCGGGCGCGAGCGAGCCCAGGGCGTCGAGATCGGCCACGACGAGCCGCGGTTGGTGGAACGCGCCGAGCAGGTTCTTCCCCGCGGGGACGTCCACGCCCGTCTTCCCGCCGATCGAGGAGTCGATCATCGCGAGCAGGGTGGTCGGGACCTGGACGTAGGGAATGCCGCGCAGGTACGTCGCGGCCACGAAGCCGGCCACGTCGCCCACCACGCCTCCGCCGAGCGCGATCACGGCCGCGTCCCGCCCGAACTGGGCCGCGATCATGCGGTCGCAGAGCAGCGCCCAGGTCTCTCGCGTCTTATTCCATTCTCCTGCGGGAAACTCGAACAGCTGGGCGGGCAACGTGGCGTCGCGCAACCGGGCCACGGCCTGCGCGCCGTACAGCTTCCCGACATGCGAATCCGTGATCACGGCGTAGCGGCTTGCCGGGCAGGCAGACCGCACCAGCCCCGCCAGATCGCCCAGCAGCCCGCGACCGATCATGATGTCGTAGGAGGCGTCGCGCTGCTCCGCAATGGGGACGCGGACCGTCACCACTTGGCGTCGGAGTGCCCCGCCTGCGCGTTCGCCGCGCGGGCCAGGACGAACAGCAGATCGGAGAGCCGGTTCAGGTACTGCAGGATCGCGGGACTGATGTTCTGGTGACGGGACAGCGCGACGCTGGTGCGCTCGGCCCGGCGGCACACGGTGCGGGCGAGGTGCAGCGTGGCGGCCTTCGGCGCCCCACCCGGCAGGATGAAGTTTTTCAAGGGCGCGAGCCGTGCCTCCTGCTCGTCGATCGCATCTTCCAGTGCCGCGACGTCCGACGGGCCGATCGCCGCCCCGCTCCGTGCCAGCGCCTTGTGGAGCTTGTCCGGGTCCGGGGTCGCGAGCTCCGCCCCGATGGTGAACAGGTCACGCTGGATTGTCTGTAGCAGCGTATCGGCGAAGTCCCGCGGGTCGAGCGCGCGCGCCAGCCCGATCGCGGCATTCAACTCGTCCACGTCGCCGTACGCCGCGACGCGCGCGTCGTCCTTGGGCACGCGACCGCCTCCGAACAGGCCGGTTTCGCCCGCATCCCCGGTCTTGGTGTAGATCTTCACCCTGCGCCCCCGCTCCCCTCTCCCCTCTCCCTTCTCCCCTGATGTTCCATTACGTTCGCCCCAATGCAGGACGTCAAAGATATCACCATAATCGGCGCCGGCCCGACGGGCTTGTTCGCCGCCTTCTACGCCGGGATGCGCGGCGCGACCTGCTGCTTGATCGACAACCTCGACCAGGTGGGCGGGCAGCTCACGGCGCTCTATCCCGAGAAGTACATCTTCGACGTCGCCGGCTTCCCCAAGGTGCTCGCCAAGGACCTCGTGAAGGGGATGGCCGAGCAGGCGTTCCAGTTCAAGGCCCCGGTCCATCTCGGACAGAAGGTGATCGGCCTGAAGCGCGAGTCGCAGAACGGCAAACCGGCCTTCACCGTCGTCACCGAGACCGACCAGTACCCGTCGCGCACCGTGCTCATCGCGGGGGGGATCGGCGCCTTCACGCCGCGCAGGCTGCCGCTCAAAGACGTAGACCGCTGGTACGGGAAGGGGCTGCACGACCGCATCCTCGAACCCAGGATCTTCACCGGGAAGCGCGTGCTGCTCGTGGGCGGTGGCGACTCGGCGTTCGACTGGGCGGTGAACCTCCAGGGCGTCGCCCAGTGGATCCTCATGATTCACCGGCGCGACGGGTTCCGGGCCCACGCGGCCACGGTGAAGCAGGTGCAGGCGCTCGCCGCCGCGGGGAAGATGGAGCTGCGCACCTTCTGGGAGCTGAAGGCGATCCACGGCGGCGCTGTGATCGAGGCCGCGACGATCTTCAGCACCAAGACGAAGCAGGAAGAGCGCGTCGCCGTGGACTGCGTGATCCCGCAGCTCGGCTTCATCTCGGCGCTCGGCCCCATCGCCGAGTGGGGGCTCGAGATCGAGAAGGGCGACATCAAGGTGTCGCAAACGATGGAGACGAACATCATCGGCATCTTCGCGGCCGGAGACATCACGACCTACCCGGGGAAGCTCAAGCTCATCGCGACCGGCGCGGCCGAGGCCGCCATCGCGGTGAACCACGCGGTGCACCTCATCAACCCGGCGGCCAAGGTCGAGCCGGGCCACAGCTCGAACATGGCGATCTTCGGGCAGACGGAAGACTAGACGGTCTTCTATTTCGTCTTCCCAATCTCCACGACAATCGAATCGATCCGGGCCAGCATCTGCTGATATGGCACCGCGTGCGCGTTCGCTTGAATGCTGAACGTGATGGTCCGGCCGTCGGGGCGCTCGATGTAGCCCGACAGGCTGTTGACGCGGTCGATGCTCCCCGTCTTCGCGATGACTCGTGTCTCGAGCGGTGTGGCCACGAAGCGCTTGAGCAGCGAGCCGGGTTGCGCCGAGTGCGGCAACGCGGCGAGGAACGGCGCGCGCTTGGGATGGCGGTGCATGTAGGCGAGGAGCTGCGCGAAGGCGTGCGGCGTCACCAGGTTCCCCGCGGCGAGCCCCGAGCCGTCCTCGAGCGCGAACGCCGTGGAGTCGAGCTTCACCGAATCGACGAGGAACCGCCGCTCGACGTCGAGCCCCGCCTCCCACGAGCCCTCGCCCTTGAGCTCCCGGCCCAGAATCTTGAGCAACATCTCGGCGAACCAGTTCTGGCTCGTGTTGAGGATTGGGAACAGGATGTCCGGAAGCGGCCGGCCGCGGTACTCGACGAGCGGCGCGCAGCAGCGGGCGCCGCGGTAGGCGAGTGAATCGGTGGTGCCCGCCGCTCCGCCTTCGATCGCGACGCCCTTGCGGAGCAGCGCCGCCGCCAGGGCGCGCGCCGCGTACAGGTTGGGGTCCGGCAGCGCGAAGCTCTCGGTCGCCGGCTTGCGCCCCAGCGCGACCGTGCCCTCGGCCCAGATGTCCGGCGTGCCGGGCTTGCGGAAGAAGTTGTCGCCGATCGTGGAGCTCGAGTCCGCCGGCACGGTGCGGGCACGGTTCTCGAACGTGAACAGCGCGAGGTCGGGGGACCACGTGATCACGGGGGGCGTGTCCACCGCGGGCCCCGGCGTGATCTTGAAGTCCACGCTGTTGTCGTGGAAGCCCAGCCCGGAGACGGGTGCCGCATACCACCAGTTCAAGTCCCACGCGTTCCAGCCGGGATGGACGATCGTCGGCTCGAAGTACGAGCCGTCGCCGACCAGCTTCCCCGTGATGCGCCGGAGCCCCCGGGCGCGGACCGAATCGGCGATGGCGTCGATCGCCGTGAACGCGGAATCGCACGCTCCGGGGGCGAGCGTGTCCACCGAGTAGCAGCGCTGGGACCACGTCGGGTCCCCGCGCCCGTACAGCACCAGGTCGCCGTGCAGCACGCCCGCGTCCACGCGCCCGTTCACGTACAGGCTCGTCGTCACGCGGTAGTCCGGCGGCAGCAGCACGGTCGCCGCCGCGGTCACCACCAGCTTGGTGTTGCTGGCGGGCACGGCGAAGCGGTCGGCGTTGCGCTGGTACAGCACCCGGGCGCGGTCGTCCACCACGTAGAGGCCCCAGGTCGCCCGTTCGAACGGCGGCACGTCGAGCAGCTGCGCCAGCCGCCGCTCCAGCGATCCACGCAGCGGCGTGGTGCGCGGCGGCCCGCCGGGCGCCTGGGCTGCGAGGGTCGAGCTAATCGTAAGTGATGCGAGGATCAGCTTTCGCATAGAGCAGGTCCGTCACGAGGTTCACGAGCACGAACACCACCGACATGAACAAGATGCTCCCCTGGATGGCGGGAAGGTCGCGCTTTTCGATCGCGCTCAGCACGTAGCGGCCGAGCCCCGGCCAGCCGAAGATCGTCTCGGTGAGAATGCTGCCGGTGAGGTAGTTGCCGGTGTCAAGGCCGAGCACGGTGATCACCGGGATGAGGGCGTTGCGGAAGCCGTGGCGTAGGATCACTGCTCGGCTGCCGAGTCCCTTCGCCCGCGCCGTGCGTATGAAGTCGCTCGACAGCACGTCGAGCATCGCGGCGCGGGTCATGCGCCCGAGAAACGCGATCGAGCGCATCCCGAGCGTGAGCGCCGGGAGCACGAGGTATGCCAGCCCGCCCGATCCCGACGGCGGCAGCCAGCGGAGCGCCACCGCGAATACCAGGATCAACAGCAGTCCCACCCAATACACCGGAAACGACACGCCCAGATAGGAAAGCAGCATCGCGATCCGGTCGAACGCCCCGCCGGGCCGCACCGCGGAGAGCACGCCGAGGGTGATGCCGGCGAGGGCCGCGAGCGTCATCGCCGCGAGCGCGAGCTCCGCGGTCTTGGGAAAACGCTCCTTCAGGTCCTGCGCGATCGGCCGCGCGGTGATGTAGGAGCGCCCCAGGTCGCCGCGCACGATGCCCCACACGTAGTGCCCGAACCGGGCGGGCAGGGGATCGTCCAGGCGCAGCTCGGCGCGCAGTCGGGCGATGGTGGCCGCGTCGGCGCGCTCGCCCACCATGGCGGCTACCGGGTCCCCCGGCGCCACGTTCAACAGGAGGAACGCCACGACGAGAACCCCGAGCAGGGTGGGCAGCGTCCCCAGCAGCCGGCGCCCGACCAGGCGAATCAATGGGACGCAACCCGCGCACGGGTCCAGCGCTGGCCGTTGAAGATGACGGGGATGTCCCATCCCGCCACATCGGGCCGCCGGGCCCAGAGGTCCTTCGGGAACCAGAGATAAAGCCACGGCGCGGCGCGGAACACGCGCTCGTCGATCCGGCGATAGAGATCGGTACGGCGGGCGTCATCGGTGGTGCGGCGGGCGCGCAGGATGAGGGAATCCGTGACCGGGTCCGAATAGAACGCATAGTTGCCGCCGGGGCCGAAGCTCCCCGAGTAGAACAGCGGATAGAGGAAGTTGTCGGCGTCGGGATAGTCGGCCCACCAATCGAGGATTACCATGTCGGTCTCCCCCTTGCGGGCCGCCTCGCGCTGGCTGGACGCGTCGCGCTCGACCAGCTCCACCCGCACGCCGACCGGCTCGAGCTGCGCCTGGATCGCTTGGGCGACGCGCGACAGCTCGACGTTCGCCGCGGCGCGCCACAACTGGAGGTCGATCCCGCCGCCATAGCCCGCGGCGGCGAGCAGCCGCTTCGCTTCCGCAGGATCGTAATCGTAGCCGCGGCGGCCGGTGTCGCTCCCCGCGAGGCCCGGTGGGATCGCGCCCCGGGCGAGGATGCCACGCCCGCCGTACACGCTTGCGAGCAACTCGGGGACGTTCACCGCGGCATTGATCGCCTGCCGCACGCGGACGTCCCGCAGCGGCCCCCGCCGGTTGTTGAGCGCCACGTACACAACCCGCAGCGCGGGCTTCTCGAGCAGCCAGGCGGGGTGTGCGCGGCGCCACCGCGCCGTCTCGCCGAACGGCACTTCCACGACCGAGAGCCGTCCCGCCTCGAACTCGGCCGCGCGCGTGAGCGGCTCGGGGATGATCCGCACGGCGAGGGTGTCGGCGGCGGGCGGGCCCTCCCAGTACCGCGGGTTCCGCGCGAAGAGGAGATAGTCGTCGTGTTGCCAAGCGACGAAGCGCCACGGGCCGGTCCCCACGGGGCGCTGGCCCAGCTCGGCAGGCGGCGGCGCCGGGACGACGCTCGCCACCGGCATGGCGAGGAACTTGGGAAAGATCGCCAGTGGCTGGGTGAGCTCGAAGGCGACCGCGGTGTCGCCCAGCGTCCGGATGCCCGTCACATCGCCGGCGCGCCCCGCCGCGTAGTCTTCTGCACCGGCGATTGGGTAGAGCGGCCAGGGACGGCCGCCCCTGGTCGCGGGCGCCAGCACGCGCACCAGGCTCTGACGCACGTCGGCGGCCGTGAGGGGGGTCCCATCGTGGAACTTGACACCCGGTCGCAGGTGAAACACGTACCGCCGGCCGTCCCGGTTCACGGACCAGCGATCCGCGAGCCCGGGCCCGAGATTGCCGTCGGGATCGAACCGGGTGAGCCCGTCGAACACGAGCGTCACCATCTCGCCCGTCGGCACGTCGGTCGAGAGCGCCGGGTCGAGCGAGCGGGGGTCGTAGGTCTCATAATAGGCGAGCGACGCGCGTCCACCCGCCCCACGTCCGCCGCAAGCGACGGTCGCAACTAGAGCGGCGAGGGTCAGTTCGGGGAACGCACGCATGGGGTCAGGTGTCGAAAAGGTTGACAGTGCGGCGGGAGTGCGCCAACATAGGGGACCGGCCCGACCGCGTCAATTGCGTGCCCTCGCTGCTCTCCTGCTCGTCGCGCTGTCCGCGGCGGCCCCCCTGCCCCTCGCCGCGCAGCAAGAGCCGCAGCGGGTGGTGCGCGACCTTTCCTTCGAGGGCAATCACGCGCTTGACGACTACACGCTCCGCACCGCCATCTCCACGTCCAGCTCGAGCTGGTTCGCGCGGGCTTTCCTCATCCGGTACTTCGGGCTCGGCGAGAAACGCTATTTCAACGAGCTCGAGTTCCGCCGCGACGTGATCCGGCTGCTGCTGTTGTACCGGCAGAGCGGCTACATGAACGTGGTCGTGGACACGCTCGTGCGCCGGGAGGATCGGGACGTCTACGTCACCTTCCGGATCTACGAGGGCGACCCCGTGCGTCTGACGAAGCTCGAGATCACGGGGTTCGACTCGATCGGCAGCGTGGCGGACCTGAAGCGCAGCCTGCCGCTGCAGGTGGGGGATCCGTTCAACCGGTTCCTGTTTCAGGCGTCGGCCGACACCATCGTCAGCCGGCTGCGGAACCACGGTTACCCGTTCGGGGACGTGCTGCGCAGCTTCGACGTGGACGTGGCAGGGCTGACGGCGCAGGCGACGCTCGAGGCGGTGCCGGGGCCCCGGATGCGCATCGGCGAGGTCGTGATCACGGGGGCGGACCAGGTGGACAGCGCGACCGTCCGCCGCATGCTCTCGCTCAAGCCGAACGACTGGTTCCGCCAGGATCAGCTGTATCGGACGCAGCGCGACCTCTACGGCCTTGGGATGTTCCGCTCCGTGAACGTCGCGCTCGCGGACACCGTGGCGCCGCGGGCGGGCGATTCGACGGTGCGGGTGGTGGTGCGGGTGATCGAGGCCCCGCGCCGCCGCATCCGGCTGGGCGCGGGCTACGGCTCGATCGACTGCTTCCGGCTGCAGGCCGGCTGGACTGCGTACGACTTCATCGGCGGGGCCCGGTCCCTCGATCTCACGGGGCAGCTGTCGAAGATCGGCGTGGGCGTCCCGACCAATGCAGGATTCGAGCGCAATGTGTGCCGCTTCCTGGACGGCGACCCGACCTCGGACACCGCCAACTACAACGCCACGGTGACCCTGCGCCAGCCCGCCTTCCTGTCGCCGCGCCACGCCGCCAGCTTCGCCGTGTTCGCCGAGCGGCGCTCCGAGTTCAAGGTGTACACGCGGCAGGCCGTCGGCGCCAACCTGGCGGTGACCCTGAACGCCCGTCGCAACATTCCCGTGGCGCTGGGTTACAGCTATTCCGTGGGGCGCACGACCGCGGATCCGGCGGTCCTGTGCTTGGTGTACCTCCTGTGCAACGTTTCCGATCAGACGTTCCTCACGAACCGGCGCCGCTTCGGCGCGGTGACGGTCTCGGGGGTGCGGGACCAGACGAACTCGGTGCTCGACCCGACGGCGGGGAGCCTCGTCACCGGCTCGCTGACGCACTCTTCCCGGCTGGTCGGCTCCGACTCGCTGTACGAGTTCAACCGCGGCCAGCTCCAGATCGCACGCTACTACCCGTTAGGCCGCCGCGGGGCGTTCGCCTGGCGCGTGCTCGGCGGCACGATCCTGCCGGCGCGCAAGATCTCGCTGAAGGGCCAGAGCCTGCGGTTCGTTCCGCCGGACCAGCGGTTCTACGGCGGGGGGCCCAACTCGGTGCGGGGGTACGCGCGCAACGAGCTCGGCCCGCGCGTGTACGTCACGGACTCGATTGAGGTGAACGGCAGCGACACGACCTACCGCAACCTCCGCGCGTCGCCCACCGGCGGGAACGCCGTCTTCATCGGGAATGCCGAGCTGCGGTTCGCGACGCCGCTCTTTCCCGATCGCATGCGCGTGGCGCTGTTCGTGGACGTGGGGCAGGTGTGGGAGCGGGACGACACGCTCAGCGCCATCAGCGGGGTGCGGGTCACGCCGGGGCTCGGGCTCCGCTTCGTGACGCCGCTCGGACCCGTGCGGCTCGACGCCGCGTACAATGGTCATGCGGCGGAGCCCGGCCCGCTGTTTCTTCAGAACAACGCAGACAGGAGCCTCTCGCTCGTGCCGGACGTGACGATCCGGCCCGGGTTGCCGCGCGGTTTCTGGCGACGGGTCGTGGTACAGTTCGCCGTGGGGCAGGCGTTCTGATGGTGCGCCGCTCCCTCGGCGTCGCGCTTTGGACCGTGGTCGGTCTGCTCGCCTGCTTCCTGGGCGCGCTGTCCGCGCTCGTGAGCACGGGCGCGGGCCGGGCGCTGGTGGCGCGAGTGACCGAGGACGCGCTGCGACGCGTGTTCACGGGCTCGGTCGAGGTGGGAGACGTCCACGGCGCGCTCCTCACCGGAGTGTCGCTTTCCCAGGTGCGGCTGTTCGATGCGGACACGACGCTCGTCGCTTGGCTGCCGCGCGCCGACGTGACGTACAATCCGCTCGACTTCGCGGCCGGGCGGGTGGTGCTGTTCGAGCTGCAACTGCGACAGCCGGTGATCAACATCGTGCAGCACCCGGGCGGGCGGTTGAACGTCGAGGAGCTGCTGCGGCTGGGCGGGGGGACCCTGGACACCGGCCGCCCCCCCCCCCGCCCCCATGGCCCCGCCACGCTGATCCTGTTCCGCAATGTGCGCATCGACGACGGCACCATCACGCTGCGGCTCCCCGCGCGGTCCGCCCCGGGCGACACCGCGCTCGAGATCCAGAGCGGGGGCGTCAACGGTCGCCTGCGGATTCGGCGCTTCGAGCACGTCGACGCCCGCTTCGCCGCGCTCCAGATCTCGGCGCCCCGGGAACGGGGCATCCGCATCGATCTGACGCGGCTGGCCGTGGAGGCGAGCGACCCGCCGGTGCGGCTCGTGGACGTGGCGGGCCGGCTGCGGGTGGTGGGGGATTCGCTCGAGCTGAACGTGGCCCGGGCCCGGCTCCCGGCGTCGGCGCTGCGGGATGCGCGCGGCGTCGTCACCTGGCCGCACGGCACCATCCTGTACGACCTCCAGCTGCGGGCCGACTCGGCGACGCTGCGCGACTTTCCGTTCATCGACCAGCGGCTCGCCTCCGTGCCCGGCGCGGGCGTCGTGTCGGGCGACGTACGGCTGCGCTCACACGGCGCGCGGCTGCTCGAAATCGGGCTCGACCCGCTGCAGCTGTCGTACGGCGGCGGCACCCTGTCCGGTCATCTGACGGCCTTCAGCGCCGCCGACTCGGGGCTCGTCGCGTTGCGCGACGCGGACCTCCAGGCGCGGGACTTCGACCTCGAGTTCGCGCGGGCGTTCCTCGATACCCTACCATTCGCGGGACGGCTCAGCGGACACACGGTGGCGGGCGGCCGGCTCGCGGCGCTGGCCCTGGACGTCGACTGGGCGTTCCGGGACTCGGTCGTCCCCGGCTGGCCGGAGTCGCGGATCCGCGGTCGCGGCGAGGTGAACCTCAAGGCGACGGACGGAATTCATTTCCAACCCTTCGCGGTCGAAGCGTCGAGCGTCGACTTCGGCACCATCCGACGGCTCGTGCCGGCGGCCCGGCTGCACGGGATGCTGTACGCTACGGGCACCCTCACGGGGCCGCTCCGGAACGCGCAGTTCAGCGGCACCCTGGCACACAAGGACGGCGACCGGCCGCCCAGCAAGATCGCCGGCACCGTGCGGCTGGATGGCCGCGGCGACACCCTCGGGATCTACGCGGACGTGTCCGCCGACTCGGTCTCCTTCGACGGGCTGCGGGGCAGCTTCCCGGACTTGCCGCTCCAGGGGGCGGTCGCCGGTCCGGTGAAGCTCGCGGGCACGCTCCGCTCGCTCGAGACCCACGCCGACCTCCGCGGGCCGGGCGGTGCGCTTGAGGGGAACGGCGTCCTGGCGCTCGACCTGCCGCACTACGGCGCGCGGGGGTTCGTGCTGCGGGCGCGGGACCTCGACCTGGCGCGCTGGACGCGCGGGCGGGGGACGCCCGACTCCCGGCTCACCTTCAGCGTGGACGCGAGCGTCACCGGGGACAGCGCCGTGCCCCCCGCTGGTACCCTGCGCGCAGCGCTCGGCCCGTCGTTCCTGGCGGGCTCGCCACTCGACAGCGGCGCGGCGCTGCTGCGCTTTGCCGACCGCCGGGTGTACGTGGACTCCCTCAGGGTCGCCCAGCCCGGCCTGATCACGACCGGGTCGGGATCGCTCGGCTGGGCCCGCGGCACGCGCGGCACCCTGGCGCTCGACTTCGACGCCGACAGCCTCAGCTCGGTGGACTCGCTCGTCGCCTGGATCACCGGCGCCGTGGGGACGGGCGCGGGACCGGGGGAGGCGGGGACCGCGGCCGCCGACCCGCCGGGCGATGAGGGGGGCGAAGGAGCGGAGATGCTCTCGGGCTCGGCGCGCGTGGCGTTGATGCTGCAAGGCTCGCTCGACTCCCTGGGGCTCGAGGCACGGGCGAGCGGCGAGCGGGTCAAGTGGCGAGGGTGGGAGCTCACCTCGGGCCGGGCGCGGCTCGCCTGGCAGCCCGGTCCCACGCCCGCGTTCGCCGTCGAAGCGATGATCGACTCGCTGGCGCACGGCGTCCTGGGGCTCGCCGGGGCGAGCGCGGCCGCGCGCGGCACGCCCGATTCGCTGACCTGGTTCGCGCGCTCGCGCGCCGGTGGCGGCGGCGCGTTCCTCGCGGGCGGGCGCTTCGTGCGGCGCACCGATTCCGCGGGCGGCGTGGTGCGGCGCCTCGGCCTCGACTCCCTCGCCGTCCAGCTCCCCCGCGACGTGTGGGTGCTCGAGCGGCCGGTCGAGCTCGCCGTCACCGACTCGGCCGTGACGGTCAGCCATCTGGCGCTGCAGAGCGCGTACGGGTCGGGAAAGCTCGTGCTCGAAGGCGATCTGCCCACCCGGGGCCGGGCGAACGCGCACTTGCAGCTCGAGGGTTTCCCGCTCGTGGGCCTGTACACGCTGCTCGAGCAGGACACCGCGGGCGTGGGCGGCACGATCACGGCCACCGTCGGCCTGAGCGGCACGCGGGCGAATCCCGTGTCGAGCGGCGCGTTTTCGCTGACGAACGGCTCGTTCGCGGAGTTCCGCACGCCCTTCGTGGACGGCTCGTTCGACTATCACGAGCGGCGCCTCAGTGCGGCCGTGCATCTGTGGCGCTCGGGGCTCCAGATCCTCGCCGTCGAGGCCCACCTGCCCCTCGACCTGTCGCTCGTTCCGGTCGCGCGGCGCCAGCTCCCCGACACGCTGTCCGTGCGCGCTACGGCCGACAGCGTCGACCTCTCGGTGCTCGAAGCGCGCACCCCCAGCGTACAGCGGGTGGCCGGCGTGTTCTCGGCCGACGTCGGCATCGCGGGGACGTGGGACGCGCCGCGGCTGCGTGGCGAGCTGCAGATCGTCGATGCGGCGGCCACGATCTCGGCGCTCACGGTGCGCTACGAGGACTTGAACGGCCGCCTGGCCCTGTCGGGTGACACCATCGCGATCGAGGCGCTCTCGGCGCGGAGCGACCGGGGCCGGGCCGACGTGACCGGGGTCGTGCGGCTCGAGCAGCTCACCCATCCCGTGCTCGATCTCCGCATCGCGGCCGACCAGTTCAAGGCGCTCGACCTGAAGAACGACGTCGCCATCACCGCGAGCGGTCGGCTCGCGCTCCAGGGACCGGTGTTCGGAGCGACGCTCACCGGTCACGCGAAGGTCACCTCCGGGGTGCTGTATTTCGCGGACTTGGTGCAGAAGCGCATCGTGAACCTGGACGAGCTCGCCGACACCTCGCTCGCCTCCATCATCGAGCGGCAGCGGCTCGGCCCTGAGTTCCAGAACGTATTCCTCGACAGTCTCCGCATCAACGAGCTGGAGCTCGAGATGGGAAGCGACGTCTGGCTGCGCTCCGATGAGGCCAACATCCAGCTGGCGGGTACGGTCACCCTCTCCAAGCAGCGCAACGCCTATCTGATCAGCGGCACGCTGCAGGCGCCGCGGGGCACCTACCGCCTGAAGGTCGGCCCCGTCACGCGCGAGTTCGTCGTGTCGCAGGGGACGGTGCGCTACTTCGGCACGCCGGACCAGGACGCCGCGCTCGACATCGAGGCGAAGCACGTCGTGCACCCGGTCCCGACCCCGACGCAACGGAATCCCGAGGACATCACCGTGGTGGCGCACATCGGGGGCACGCTGCTCGTGCCGAAGGTGACGCTGGAAGCGGACAAGCGCGACCTGTCGCAGACCGAGCTCATCTCCTACCTGCTGTTCGGCAAGAGCAGCGTGGACCTGGCGGGCGACCAGGGCGGCATCGCCGACCAGCGGGCCCTGGTGCAGAGCGCCCTCTCGGTGCTGTCGGGAGAGATCGAGCAGACCATCGTGTCGGGCGGGGTGCCGGTCGACTACGTCGAGATCCGCCCGGCCGGCGGGGGCCAGGGAGACCCGCTCCTCGGGTGGCAGTTCGCCGTCGGCCGGCAGCTCGGGCCGAAGACGTTCCTCGTGGTGAACGCGGGCTTCTGCGAGGGGCGTCAGGTCGCCGTCGGGAACACCCTGGGGGTCTCGATGCAGTTCCGCATCAGCCCGGAGTGGCGGACGGAGGCGAGCTTCGAGCCGGTGCTGACCTGCGGCGATCCCGCCACCGAAGGGATCGGGGGCACGGTGCCGCGCCAGGTCGGGCTCGACCTCTTCTGGGAGAAACGGTACTAGTGGCCCGGGCGCTGCTGATCACGAACCCGGCGGCGGCGCGCACCGACGCGCGGGCCGTGGCGGCGATCCGCGAGACCCTGAACGGCGGCGGCTGGACCGTCGAGGTGCTCGCGACGGCGAAGGCCGGGGACGCCCGCCGCTTCGCCCGGGAAGCGGGCGACCAGGGCTTCGACGTGCTGGTGTGCTACGGGGGCGACGGCACGGCGATGGAGATCGCGGCCGGCGCCGTGGGAACCGGGCTGCCGCTCGGCCTGGTGCCCGGGGGCACGGGGAACCTGCTCGCCGGCAATCTGCGGCTGCCGCGCGGCGCGGCGGCGGCCGCCCGGGTGATCCTGCGCGGCCGGGCCGCGCCGATCGACCTCGGGGCGGTGGAGCGGGGCGACGGCACCCATTACTTCGCCGTCTGCAGCGGCACGGGATTCGATGCGCGCCTCATGGCCAACACGGCCGCGGCCGAGAAGCGCCGCTGGAAGATGGCGGCGTACGTGGCACGGGCGCTGGCCGCCCTCCCCAACGTCACGAGCCCGCTCCACCGCGTGACGGTGGACGGCGTCGCGCACGACCTGCCGGCGGCGCTGGTGCTGGTGGCGAACTGCGGCGAGCTGGTGCCGCCGTTCCTGCGGCTCCGCGACGACATTACCCCCGACGACGGCTGGCTCGACGTCCTGGTGCTCCGGGCGCACGGCACGCTCGAAAGCCTGCGGGCGTTCGCGGAGCTGCTGCGGCGGCCCACCAACGGCGCGCGCTGGCTGTGGTTCGGGCGGGGCCGGGAGGTGCGCGTCGAGGTCCTCGAGGGCCCGGCGCGCCCGATGCAGCTCGACGGCGAGCCCTGGGGGGAGACTCCCTTCGAAGCGCGCCTCCTGCCCGCGTCGCTCAACGTCCTGGTGGATCCGGAGACGACACCCGTGCGGATGTCCCGCGGTGGCTGACAGCGTCCTGCTGATCGACGACGACGCCGACCTGGGCAAGGCGCTGGGCGACTACTTCGACCGGCTCGGCTTCGAGGTCTCCCGCGCGGAGACCGGCGAGACGGGCCTCGACGAGTTCGAGCGGGTGCGGCCCGAGGTAGTGATCCTCGACCTCCACCTGCCGGATGCGGGCGGGCTCGACGTGCTGGAACGGCTGCGCTCGCGCGGCGGCTCCGTCATCCTGCTCACGGGGCAGGGTGACATCGAGACGGCCGTGCGCGCGATGCAGCTCGGGGCCGAGCACTTCCTCACGAAGCCGGTCGACCTGAACCATCTCGGCGCCGCCGCGGCGCGGGTGGTGGAGAAAGCGCGCCTGACGCGCGAGAACGAGCTGCTGCGCGTCCGGGCGCACCTGGCCGAGGGCCTCGATTCGCTGGGCGTGTCGCCCGCGATGCGCGAGCTGGCGCGCCAAGTCGAGCTGCTGGGGGCGAGCGAGCGCACTACCGTATTGCTCACGGGCGAGAGCGGCACCGGCAAGGGCTGGGTGGCGCGGCTCGTCCACCGGCTGAGCGCACGCGGGCCGGGCCCCTTCGTCGAGGTGAACTGCGGAGGGCTCTCCGCCACGTTCCTCGACTCGGAGCTGTTCGGCCACGAGAAGGGGGCCTTCACCGACGCGAAGGAGCTCAAGCAGGGCCTGTTCGAGCTGGCGGACCGCGGCACCATCTTCCTCGACGAGATCGGCGAGCTGGCGCTCGAGCTCCAGCCCAAGCTGCTCAAGGTGCTCGAGACCAAGACGTTCCGTCGCCTGGGCGGGACGCGCGAGATCACGGTGGATGTGCGGCTCGTCGCCGCGACGAACCGCGACCTGTTGAGCGACGTGAAGGCGGGCCGGTTCCGCGAGGACCTGTACTACCGGCTCAACGTGCTCCCGATCCACCTGCCGGCCGTGCGCGATCGGGCGCGCGAGGACCGGCTGGCGCTACTCACGCGCATTCTCGCGGCGCTGCACGCGGAGCTCCCGGGCTGCCCCAGCGCGTGCACCTCGGAGGCGCTCGACCGGTTGCTGTCGGCGCCGTGGCCGGGGAACATCCGAGAGATGCGGAACGTCGTGGAGCGCGCCATGATCCTGGGGCAGGGCGGCCCCGCGATCAGCGTGGAGCACCTGCCGGCGGACTTGCGCAAGGGCGCAGCGGGAGGGGCCGTGGGCGGGACAGGGGGAGACCGGCGGCACGTGCCGCAGACGCTGGCCGACGTGGAGCGGCTGCAGATCGAGAAGACGCTGCGGTTCCACGACGGCAACCGCACCCGCAGCGCGCACGAGCTCGGCATTTCGCGCGCGACGCTGATCAATAAGATTAAGGTCTACGGGCTCGACCTCTGAGGCGGACTATGACCGACAAGCCGAAGCTGATGGAGCACGACGCGATGGTGTGCCGTTATTGCGGTAACGAGGAACGGGCGTCGGAGGGCTACCCCTGCTCGGACTGCGGGACGTTCCTCTGTCTGATCTGCTCGTTCCGCGGGATCACGCGCTGCAAGGCGTGTGAGGAGAAGGCGAAGGCCGCGCAGCAGGCCTAAGCGCCCGCTCCCCCGCCGCGCCGCTTGCGCACCTCGCGCGCCACGTCGTCGGGCGACGTGCCCAGCTCCTTCGCCAGCTTCTTGATCGCCGCGTCGGACCCCTGCCACTCGCCGGCGGCCGCCAGCGCGTCGAGCGCGACGTCCTCGACCAGCGTGGTGCGCTCTTCCAAGTCGCGCGTGCGCACCGCGACCTCGCGCGCCAGCCACTGCTCGAGCTCGCGGCGCTCGATCTCGAGCTGGCGCTGGCGCAGCGCCCCTTGCAACGACATCTCGAGCTCGTCCAGGTCCACCGGTTTGATGAGATAGTCGTACGCGCCGAGCCTCAGACACTCGATCGCGGTGCGCGGCTCGTCGATCGCCGTCAGCATGATGATCGCGAGGTCGGAATCGACGGTCAGCGCCTTGGGGACCAGCTCGACGCCGGTCATGTTGGGCATGCGGATGTCCGAGAGCATGAGCTGCGGCTGCTCGGCCGCCTGCCGGTCGAGCGCTTCGGCGCCGCTCGCCGCCTGGAGCACGCGGTAGCCGAGGCGGGTGAGAAAGCGGTCGAGCGCCTGGCGGATCCCGTCCTCGTCGTCCACCACGAGGATGGTGGTCGCGGGCGTCTGCGCGTCGGGCTTGGTCATATGAAGCGCTAACGTACGTACCCTCCACAACCCGAGCAAGCCAAGCTATCTTCGCACTCGCATGATGTCCGGCGCAGCCTCGCCCTCTCCCGCCCGCCCCTCCTCCCCCGCCTCCCTTACCGCGGTGCGCGGCCTCAGCGTGGGGCACTGGACCGACCTCGCGCGGGCCACGGGATGCACGGTGGTGCTCGCGCCGGAGGGCGGGATGCGCGGCGCCTGCGCCGTGCGCGGCCGCGCGACCGGGACACGCGAGCTCGACGCCCTCCACCCCCGCCACTTGGTGGGCCACATCGACGCGATTCTCTTGACCGGCGGGTCGGCCTACGGCCTGGGCGCCGCCGACGGCGTGATGCGCTGGCTGCGCGAGCGCGGCCGCGGCTTCCCCGTCGGCCCCGCGGGCGTGGTGCCCATCGTGCCCACGGCGGTGATCTTCGACTTCGACCTCGCCCCCGGCTCCAAGGCCGACCGCTGGCCCACGGCGGACGACGCCTATCGGGCGTGCGCCGCCGCCGGGAGCGACATCGCCGAAGGGACGGTGGGCGCGGGAACGGGCGCGACGGTGGGGAAGGTGCTGGGACCGCGTCGCGCCATGAAGGGCGGCGTCGGCACGTGGGCGTCGCGCGGCGAGGGGGACGTCGTGGTGGGCGCGCTGGTGGTGCTGAACGCCGTGGGCAACATTCTCGACGGCGCGGGGCGGGTCCTCGCCGGTGCCCGCGGACCCGATGGAGAGTTCGCCGACGCGCTCGCGTACCTGGCCGCGGGCGGCGCGCCGTTCGGCGCCACGCCGAACACCACGCTCGCCGTCGTGGCGACGAATGCCGCCCTGGACCGCGTCGGGCTCGAGAATGTGGCGCATGCCGCGGGCGACGCGCTGGCACGCCGCATCGTGCCCTACGGCACCGCGTTCGACGGTGACGTCGTGTTCGCGGTCAGCACGGCGACCCTGGCGGTCCCCCCTCGCACCCCGCTCCAGGTCGAGGCGCTCGCGGCGCTCGCCGTGCCGGAGGCGGTGGAGCGCGCCGTGCGGCTGGCGCGCGGCGTGCGCGACATCCCCGGCCTTGCGGACGGGGGTGGAAAGGGGGGGAGCGCGCGGTGAGCGAGCATCTCGCGCGCGACGTCTCGGACGTCGCGCGCAAGTACGTCCCCGATCCGCGCCTCGGCGTCTTCGAGGTCGCG
>QHTX01000145.1 GCA_003220975.1 Gemmatimonadota bacterium
GTTCCATGTGGTTCGCTGTGCGAGCGGCGCAAGAGTGCGTCGGTCGAGTATCAGGGTATCGACGCTGGTGTCACCCGCGCACAAGAGGGTCTGCCGGCTTTGAATGATGACTGTATCCCCCTTCAGTGGCGATAGTTCGACCCGCTCAATGAGCGTGCCGACGCGCCCTGTGCGCGTGCCCGGCTCAGCGTCCGAGGTCGGGACTTGGTACACGGCGTAGCGATAGGTGTACGGTCGGATTCTCTTGCCGTCCACTCGGGCGTTCCCTGGCGCAAGCGCCGACGTGTCTTGGGCTGCCAGTGTAACTGTCGGACACGACACGATGGCGCAAAGCCGCAAGGCAA
>QHTX01000210.1:0-278 GCA_003220975.1 Gemmatimonadota bacterium
AGACCTGACACCTGACACCTTGTCCGCCCGGTTGCGGGATGGCGAGCCCCCGATTATCCCCCGCATCGCCGGCGACCACGTGTTGCTCGATCCTCGCACCATCTTCCCCGAGCAGCTCGAGACCGTGGCAGGGGCCGTGCGCGCCGCGCTCGATGCCTGACGGCCGCCGGGCGGTGTTCCTCGACCGTGACGGCACCATCGTGGACGACCCCTCTCCCGGCTTCCTGCACGAGCCGGGCCGGGTGCGGCTGCTCCCGCGCGCAGCCGAAGCGATCCAC
>QHTX01000210.1:445-931 GCA_003220975.1 Gemmatimonadota bacterium
GAGTGCCGCAAGCCGGGGGTGAAGCTGTTCCGCGACACGCAAACGGCGCTGGGCATCGACCTCGCGCGGTCGTACTGGGTCGGCGACCGCCTGAGCGACGTCGAGCCGGCGCGAACGCTCGGTGGGCGGGGGCTGCTCGTCGCCACGGGGCACGGGGCGGCGCATCGCGCCCAGGCGCGCGCGCTGGGTGTGCCGGTCGTCGCGGACCTCGCGGCGGCGGTGGACTTGATTGTGCGCGGCGTGTCGTTCCCACCCTGAAGGGTGGGCTCGGCGATGCGCTGCCCTGAAGGACAGTGTGCTTCAGTACTGTGTCGGCCGAGCCCAGGCTTCAGCCTGGGAATAACGGGTTTGTCAACGACTCGTAGCGCCCGCAGATTGCGGGGCTCATGAGACCCTGGAGACTGGTCGCGCTGCTGACCCTCGTGACTGGCCCCCTCACGGCGCAGGGGAATGCCCCGCACCCGTTCCCCTCTGTGCCCCGCGCAC
>QHTX01000210.1:943-3160 GCA_003220975.1 Gemmatimonadota bacterium
CGACTCGCTGACGCGCCGCGATCCGCTCCTCCCCGCCGACAGCACGTACGCGCAGCAGTGGCGGCTGGGGGCGACCCGTGCCGGCGAAACCGTGACGATCGACCTCGTGTCCGACGTGTTCGACGCCTACGTCTTCCTGCTCGGCCCGGGCCTCGAGCGCGAGCGACCCCAGGACGACGATTCGGGCGGCAGTTGCAACGCGCGGCTCACCGCGCGGCTGCCCCAGACCGGAGACTATTACGTGGTGGTGACGAGCAGCGACAAGTTCCGCACCGGCGCGTTCGCGCTCAGCGTCACGGCGGGCGCGAAGCCGCAGTCGCTTGCCCCCTGCAACCGGTGACTCCCTCCCCGCCCGCCCCCCTTCCCCTCCCGGTCGCCGTGCTGGTGTCGGGCGGCGGCACGAACCTGCAAGCGCTGTTCGACGCGTTGCGCGATGCGCGCGCCGCGCGTGTGACGCGCGTCATCTCGAGCCGGCCGGACGCGGGAGCGCTCGAGCGGGCGCGCCGGGCGGGCGCACTCACGACCGCGCTGGCCGATCCCGCCAGCGCGGACGAGGTCCTCACGGCTCTGGGCGACGCGCGACTCGTCGTGCTCGCCGGATATGTGAAGCGGATTCCGCCGGCGGTGGTGGCGCGCTTCCGCTGGCGGCTGATTAATATCCATCCGGCGTTGCTCCCCGCCTTCGGCGGCGCCGGGATGTACGGACGCCGCGTGCACGCCGCGGTGATCGCGAGCGGCGCCGCCGTGTCGGGCGCGACGGTCCATTACGTGGACGACGAGTACGACCACGGGCCGATCATCGCGCAGTGGCCGGTGCCGGTCCGGCCGGACGACACGCCCGACTCGCTCGCCGCGCGGGTGCTCGAGGTGGAGCACCGCCTGCTGCCGTCCGTGGTGCTGGAGCTGGCGCGGCGGGGGGCGCCGGCGGTGCCCGTCCGACTTTCCGCAGTTGGTTCGGCTTTCGTCGCGGGAGACACGCTTGGGGTGGAACTCGAACAAGGCGGATAGGCGGATAGGCGGATGGGCGGATAGAGCTGCGTTGCTCACGCTGCTGCTATCCGCCTATCCGGCTATCCGGCTAACCGCCCAGACCGTCGACCAGCTCGCGCTCCGCTTCACGTCCTGGACCGCCGTCACCGGCTTCGAGCGCGCCGTGACCGATTCGCTCGTCGCGCTCCTGCCCGGCGGCACGCGCGATCGCTTCGGCAACGTGATCGTCACGCTGGGTCGGGGAAGCCCGAGGCGCCTCGCCAGCTGCGACATCGACGAGCCGGGGTACGTCGTCGGCAACATCACGGACGACGGTTACCTCCGGTTGCGACGCGTGCCCGGCGCCCTGCTCGCCCCGCTGCAGGACCAGATGCTCGAAGGGCATCGCGTCACCCTGTTCGGCGAGGCCGGGCCCGTGCCCGCTGTGGTGGCAGTCCGGTCCACCCATCTCGCGCGCTTCCGCGCCGCCGCGGCGGAGGCGCCGTTCACGGTGGACGACGCGTTCGTGGACGTCGGCGCCGCGTCGCGCGTCGAGGCGGAGCGGCTCGGGTTGCACGTCCTCACGCCCGTCGCACTCACGAAACGGCCCCTGCCCTACGGCGACCGGCTGCTCGCCGCTCCCCGCGCGGGCGAGCGGGTCGGGTGCGCCGCGCTCGCTGCGGCGGTGCTCGGGCAATCCAAGGTCCGGGGCACCGTCGTCGTCGCGTTCGCGGTGCAGAGCCTGTACGCGAGCAAAGGGGCGCACGCCGTCGCCGCGCTCCACGGCCCCTTCGACGCGACCGCTGTCGCGCTGCTCGACGCGCGCTACCACCTCACCCCGGTCGAGACCGTCTCGCTCGCCGCGGCGGACTCGTTGAGACGGGCGCTCATGACGTGGATGGAGGGGAGATGAGACGGGCGGCGCTTCTACTTTCCGTCCTTCCAACCTTCCAACTTTCCGCCCAGGACGATCCCCGGATCTCCGAGGCGCAGGCCGTCCTCGCCCCCCTCGTCGAAAGCTACGGAGTCTCCGGCGCCGAAGGCCCCGTGCGCGAGACGGTGAAGCGGCTGCTTCCGGCGTGGGCGAATGCCGAGACGGACACGGCGGGCAACCTGTGGCTCCGCGTGGGCCAAGGCGATCCTGTCGTCGTCTTCGTGGCGCACCTGGACGAGATCGGGTTCACGGTGGATTCGATCCTCGACGACGGCTCGCTCCACCTGCGCACGCGCGGCGGCTTCTACAGCTCG
>QHTX01000210.1:3275-3761 GCA_003220975.1 Gemmatimonadota bacterium
CTCCGCGTCTCGATCGGCTCGACGTCGCGCGCGGCGACCCTGGCGCGGGGCGTCCGCCCCGGCGCGACCGTCACCATGCCCAAGCAGTACGTCCGACTGGCCGGGACCCGCGCCACCGGCCGCTCGTTCGACGACCGCGTGGGCTCGGCGGCCCAGCTGCTCGCGCTGCGCCGCCTCGACCGCGCCAAGCTCAAGCACCAGGTGATCTTCGTCTGGAGCGTGCGAGAAGAGATCGGACTCGAGGGCGCGGCGGTGGCGGCGGCGGCGCTCGGCCCCACGGTGAAGCGCGTGCACGCCATCGATACGTTCGTGTCGGCGGACTCGCCGCTCGAGCTCCAGAGCTTCGCGGTGGCGCCGCTCGGCCAGGGCGCCGTGGCGCGGGCGCTCGACAACTCCTCGGTCACGCCGCCCGCCTACGTGGACTCGCTCGTCGCGCTGGCGCGCGCCCGCGGCGTGAAGCTCCAGGTCGGCACGACCAACGGCGGC
>QHTX01000210.1:3820-5996 GCA_003220975.1 Gemmatimonadota bacterium
CGTGGACCTGAAGGACGTCGCGAGCCTCGCGGACCTGATCCAAGCCGCGGCCGAAGCCTGGTGAGGGCGCTGCTCTCGGTCTCCGACAAGCGCGGCCTCGTGGACTTCGCTCGCGAGCTCGCCGCCCTCGACTGGGAGATCGTGTCGACCGGCGGGACGGCGGACGCGCTACGCCAGGCCGGCATTCCCGTCCTCCCGGTCGAGCAGGTCACCGGTTTTCCCGAGATGATGGACGGCCGCGTGAAGACGCTGCACCCCAAGGTGCATGGCGGCCTCCTCGCCCGCCGTCACCATCCCGGCGACCGCGCCGCGCTGGCCCAGCACGGCATCACGCCGATCGACCTGGTCGCGGTGAACCTCTATCCGTTCCGCGAGACGGTCGCGCGGCCCGACGTGACGTTCGAGCAGGCGATCGAGCAGATCGACATCGGTGGGCCGTCGATGCTGCGCTCCGCCGCGAAGAATCACCGCGACGTGATCGTGGTCGTCGATCCGGATGATTATCCCGTCGTCATCGCGGCCCTCAAGGCCGGCGGCATCGCCCCGGGCGTCAGCCCGGGGCTTCGTCTGGAGCTTGCCTCGAAAGTCTTCGCCCACACCGCCGCCTACGACGCCGCCATCCATCGCTATCTGACGCGGGACGCCGCCGGTTGGCCCGAGCGGATCACACTGGCGCTCGAGCGGCGCCAGGAGCTGCGCTACGGCGAGAATCCCCATCAGGCCGCGGCGCTGTACGCGACCGACGAGCCGGGGATCCGCGACCTGGCGCAGCTCCATGGCAAAGAACTGTCGTTCAACAACCTGCTCGACTTGGACGCCGCCGTTCTCGCGGTCGCGCCGTGGAGCGGGTCGGACCGCGCGGCGTGCGCCATCATCAAGCACACCACGCCGTGCGGCATCGCACTGGGGCGCTCGCCGCGAGAGGCATACGACCGCGCGCTCGCGACCGACCGCACGTCGGCGTTCGGCTCCGTCATCGCGTTCAACGTGGCCGTGGACCGCGCCGCGGCCGAGGCGATGCGCGACCTGTTCGTGGAGGTGGTCGTGGCGCCCGAGGTCCACACCGACGCGCTCGCAGTGTTCCGCGAGAAGAAGAACCTCCGCGTCGTGCGGCTCCCCCCCGCTGCCACCGGGGGGGACGGCGGCTGGGACTTCAAGCGAATCCGGGGCGGCTTTCTCGTGCAAGAGCGGACCCGGGTAGCGCAGGCGGTGGATGAGTCCGGGTGGAAGGTGGTCACGCACCGGCGCCCCACCGACGCCGAGTGGCGCGATCTGCGGTTCGCCTGGGCGGCGGTCGGGGCGGTCAAGTCGAACGCTATTCTCCTCGTCCGGGACGAGGCGGCGATCGGCATCGGCGCGGGGCAGATGTCGCGGGTGGATGCCTCGTTCCTGGCCGTGCACAAGGCCCGCCAGCAGGGGCACGAGCCCGCCGGGGCGGTGTTAGCTTCTGATGCTTTCTTTCCCTTCGCGGACGGTGTAGAAGAAGCGGCCCGCGCCGGCGTGCGCGCCATCATCCAGCCGGGCGGCTCCGTGAAGGATCCCGACGTCATCGCAGCGGCCGATCAGGCCGGCCTCGCGATGGTGTTCACCGGGATGCGGCAGTTCCGGCACTAGACTAGAGGACGAGGATGACCGAACAGACCCCGCCCCTCCCCGTTCTCACCGAGCGCCCGCCCTATTTCATCGCCGGCCTCGTCGCGCTCGGCGCCCTGCTCCTCTACGTCGCGACCATCGCGCCCACGACGCAGTTCTGGGACAGCTCCGAGTACATGGCCGCGGCCCACGCGCTCGGGATCCCTCATCCGCCGGGGAACCCCCTGTTCATCATCCTCGGCCACGCGTGGGGACTGCTGCCGCTCGGGGCCGACTACGCCCGGCGCATCAACCTGTTCGCCGCCGTCACGAGCGCCGCGGCGGCCGGCCTCTGGTTCCTCATCGGCGAGCGCTGGTTGCGCCCCATCGTGCCGCCTCCCGCCCCCCCCTGGGCACGGCGGCTCGCGGCCGCGGCCGGGGCGCTGGTCGCCGCCACTGGGTTCACCGTGTGGAACCAGTCGGTGGTGAACGAGAAGGTCTACACGGTGAGCGTGCTGTCGATCGCACTCGTGCTGTGGCTCGTCGTGCGCTGGGCCGACCAGCCTCCCCCCCCTGAGACGCGGCGCGATCACCACCTCGTCCT
>QHTX01000147.1:0-5500 GCA_003220975.1 Gemmatimonadota bacterium
GCCAGCTCGAGAGCATGGCGACGCCTACCGGGGGTATGACCCCGGAGCTGACGGCGGGCATTTCTTCCGGCACGGCGGCGGCCATCCGCCGCGGACACCCCGCCCGCGTCGCCGCTCTGTACGCGCTTGCCGCCATCGGCGCCCTCACGCTCGACTACCTGCTCGTGCACTTCCTCGGCCTTCCCGACTGGTTTCTGCTCGGCGTGGTGGCGCTCGTCGCCGCGGGCCTGCCGATCATGCTGTGGACGGGCCTGATGGAGCGGCGCCGGGCGCTCGCGAGCGGCACCGGCCAGGCGGCCCTGCCCGCCGGTGTAGACCGTTGGTTCACGTGGAGGCGAGCGCTGTGGGGAGGAGCGGCCGGGTTCGGGCTCCTGACACTGGTCACCGCAGTTTACATGGCGCTGCGGGCGCTCGGGATTGGGCCGGTGGGGACCCTCGTGGCGAGCGGTGTGCTCGCGGAGCGGGACCGGCTGGTGCTCGCCGACTTCGAGAACCGCACGACGGACTCGACCCTCGGCCCCTCACTCACCGAAGCCCTGCGGGTCGATCTCGCGCAGTCGCCCGTGGTGCGGCTGCTGGACGCCGCGGCGGTCGGTCAGGCGCTCGGCCGCATGGGGCGGAAGCCCGGGACGGCGCTCGACGTCGCGCTGGCGCGCGAGCTAGCCCAGCGGGAAGGGGCGAAGGGGGTCGTGCACGGGCAGGTCGATCCCGTGGGACGCGGGTATGTGCTCTCCGCCGAGCTCGTGTCGGCCGCGGACGGCGCCCAGCTCGTCGCGCTGCGGGAAAACGCCAAAGACGACGGCGCGATCATCGAGGCGGTCGATCGTCTCTCCGGGAAGCTGCGCGAGCGGATCGGGGAGTCGCTCAAGACGATCCGCGCGAGCGAGCCGCTGGAGCAGGTGACTACGGGGTCGCTCGAGGCGTTGCGGAAGTACTCACAGGCGCTGCGGGCCAATGACGCGGGAGAGACCGACCGCGCAGTCGCGCTGCTCGGGGACGCCATCGCCTTGGACACGACGTTCGCGATGGCGTACCGCAAGCTGGCGGTCGTGCTCAGCAACACCGCCGGCGCGCCGTCCCGCATCGCCGCAGCCGCCACCCAAGCCTTCCGGCATCGCGACCGACTGACGCCGCACGAACGCTACCTGGCGGAGGCGTTCTACTACTATCAGGCCGAGTTCGACCGAGCCAAGATCGTGAGCGCTTATCGAGCGGCGCTGGAGCTCGATCCCGAGGATCCTGTGGCGCTGAACAACCTGGGGCTCCAGTTGAACCTGGAGCGCCGGTTCGCGGAGGCCGAGTCCCTGACGTTGCGCGGCATCGCGGTCGCACCCAACGTGGCGACGCTGTACTTCAATGCGATGCAGGCGCAGATCGGGCAGGCGAACTACGCCGCGGCGGCGCGCACGTCGGACCTGTTCGCGCGGCGCGCACCAACGAACCCCATGAGCTTCATGCTGCGCGCGGCGCTGTTCACAGCACGCCGCGACTTCGACAGCGCTGCGGCGGTCAGCCGGGCGCTGGCGCAGCGCGCGCCAGATCTCGTGTGGCGAGAGTTGGCGGCGTACTCGCTGTCCCAGATCAGCCTGGTGCAGGGGAAGCTCGCCGACGCCGAGGCCTACGCCCGCAAGGCGATGGCGGTGAGCGAGCAGCGCGGCCTCCCGGCGGCGTACGTCGGGGGGGCCATCGGGCTCGCGACGATCGACGTGCGCTACAGGAATGCGCCCGCGGCGGGGCGGCGCAAAGTGGAGCAGGCCCTGCGCCGGTATCCGTTAGCCTCGATCCCCGTAGCGGATCGGCCGTATCTCTGGCTGGCGTGGCTGTACGCGGAGGCGGGGCGGCCCGACCGCGGGCGGCAGTTGCTCGCGGAGTACGACGTAGCGGTCCCCGAGGCGTTTCGCCGGCGCGAGCCGTTCCGTCACGGCGCGGCCGCTGCGGTCGCGTTCGCGGAAGGCCGTACCCGGGACGCGATCCAGGAGTACCGCGCCTGGTACGAGGAGGCCGCCTGCGCGGCGTGTGGGCTGTTCGGACTCGCACGCGCCTACGACCAGGCGGGCGAGCGCGACTCGGCGCTCGCCGTCTACGAGCGCGCGGTCACGACGCCCGGCCTGCAACGTGCGTACGACGAAGCCCTGACGCTGGCGCCGACCTATCGACGCCTGGGGGAGCTCTACGAGCAGCCCGGCCAGCTCGACAAAGCCCGCGACTACTATGGACGGTTCCTGGACCTGTGGAAGAACGCAGACCCGGAGCTACAACCGATGGTGCGGGACGTGAAGCAGCGGCTGGCGCGACTCAGCGCCGAAGGGGCGCGCTGATCACCCTTTGCCGAGCGTCGCGGCGAACATCGCAATCAGCCCCAGCCCGCCCGCGATCGATGCCGCGAGAATCTGCCGTTTTCTCAAGGCCTGAAACGCCTCCGGCAGCTCTCCGCGCGCATCCGTCTCGAGCCGCCCGAGTTTCGCCGCCGTCGGCACGCTGATCCCCACCGCCGCGAGCGCGCCCAAGACGCCCGCGCCCATCATCAGGTTGAGCCATCCCGGCATGTCGCCCGAGCGCATGTACGGCATGCTAAGGACGATCCCGGACAGCACCACGGCGATCGCCCCCGGGCCGACCAGCAGCCGCTGAATCGCCCCGATGAGCTTGTACGACCGGAGACGCTCGGTGGGGGCGAAGTTCTTGGCCGAGATGCCCGCGACCATCGTGGCAATCCCACCACCCAGCCACAGGGTAAAGCCCAGGACATGCACGAGCAGCCAGAATCCACGCATTGAAGGCCCCTGTGACCTATTGACTGTTCACCACTTCCGGAATCGGTTGCCGGCCGGCGTATCCCGTTTCGAGCTCATGCCAATGCTCGATCCTGTCTTCCCCGGCCTTCCAGCACCAGAAGATATCTCTCCCCTCGAGCTTGCCGTAGAAATCGACCAGTCCCTGATCGAACCCCTTGAACACGCAGCCGATCTGCGCGAGCTCGGCGAGATAGCGATCGATCTCGCGCGCCACGTCGCTGATGCGGCTGCGCAATTGCACCTGCTCCGCCGACTCGCCCCATTCCGGCTTCGCCTGCGCGACGAGGAGCTCGTACTGGGACACGAGATCGCGCCACTGGGGATGGAGGCCCGCTTTACGAGGGGAAGAGTGCGATTGGCTTCGGCGAGGGTGAAGTACTTGCGGGCCACGATAATAATATACGGGGAAAGGCAACTACTAGACGCATAGACGCACAGCGGTGAACAGTGTGAGTGAGCAGGTATTACCGTTAACTCGCTCCTGTTTTCCGCGGTGCGTCTGTGCGTCTAGCTTTTGCCTCTCCTACTCTCTCACGATCACGATGCCATGTATGAACTCCGGGTGCGGGATGAATCCCACTACCCGTTTATCGCTGCTCACGACTACGATCGTCGAGCGGATGTGCGTATCGCTCGCATCCAGCTGCTCGATCCGGTAGCCCACCAGCTCCGTGTCGGGTGTGACGACGGTCGTGTCGTGGCGCGTGTGGGTCTGCGCCGAGCATTCCGTCGGGTCGTGCCCGGCGGCGACGCACTGCGTCACGATGTCGCGGTCCGAAATCGTGCCCAGAAAGCGCCGGTCCTTGGGGTTATCCACCACAGGCACGACCGAGATGTCCTTGGCGCGCATCAACAGCGCCACCTCGGCGCTGGTGGCGCCCGCGGCGGCGACGAACGGCTCGGGGATCATGATTTCGCGGGCGAGCATCGGTGTAATGTATCAGCCCAGAGCCCGCTTGGTCGCATCGTAGCCCGCCTTCAGGTATCTCTCCCCTTCCCCCACCGCAAATGTCGCCTCCCGCTCCGCCACGGCCCTGACGACGAGCAGTCGCGGCCCCTCCTTCGGCCACTCGGCGATCGCCCGCTCCGTCTGTGCCGCCATCATGACGCGGATCGCTTCGCCGTGCGCGCGCACGAGAGCCGGGATCGGTGCCCGGCGCGACGTGGGCGGCTCGTCGAATCCCGGCCCTACGTCAATCGCGACCACCAAGTCGGCGTGGATCTTGCTCGCGGGCCCGAGCGGCAGGGCCGCCCGCAGGCCCCCGTCGGCGAGCCGCCGGCCGTCGATCCGGCCGGGCGGGAAATAGAGCGGCAGGGCGCAGGAGGCGTACAGCACGTCGATCAAGGGGGCGTCCTGCCCCAGCTCCCCGAACAGCACCAGCTCGCCCGAGTCGACGTCGGTCGCGGTGACGGTGAGGGGGATCTCGAGCTGGGCGAACCGCGTGGCGGGGACGAGCCGGGCGATGCTCTTCTGCAGCGGCTTGGGCTTGAAGATGTTGGCGGCGAACACGCCCTTCACGAGCGCGAAGCGATCGAGCGCCGCCACGTCTTTCGGGCCGAGCGAGCACGCCATCTCCACGAACCGTTCGTACGTCGAGCCAGCGGCGAAGGCGGCGCCCACCACCGCGCCCATCGAGGTGCCGACGATGTGGGAGGGTCGCGCACCGGCTTCGAGCAGCGCTTTCCAGGCTCCGGCGTGAGCGAGGGACTTTGCCCCACCGCCACCGAACACCGCCACCACCCGCACCCCGCCCCTCCCCTATTGTGGATTGCGGATTTCGGATTGCGGATTCGAAGCTCGCGTGTCCAATGCGTTCCGCGTTTCGACTTCCGCGTTCACTCTCCGGCACCAATGTCGTACCGGCGATCCATCACCCTACTGGCCCGCCGCTTCGCCGCCCGGTCATACCGCCGCTTCTCGTCCGCCGTCTCCGGCACGATCGGCGGCACGGGGGTCGGCACGCCCTGGTCGTCGAGCGCCACATACGTGACGTAGCACGAGTTGGTGTGGCGCTTCTCGCCCGTGAGCACGTTCTCGGCGATGATCTTCACGCCCACCTCCATCGAGGTGCGACCCGCGAAGTTGACACGCGAGTATGCGGTGACGAGCTCGCCCACGTGGATCGGCTCCTTGAAGTCCACCTTGTCCACGGAGACCGTGACGCACTGCTTGCCGGCATGGCGGATCGCGGCCACCGCCGCCACGCGGTCCGCCATCGCCAGAATCACGCCGCCGAACACGTTGCCCATGACGTTCGCGTGCTGCGGCGTCATCAGCTCGGACATCACGGTCTCGGACTCGCGGGGGTGCTTGGGGCGCAGCATCAGTAGTCCACGGGCCGGAGATAGAACTCGCCGATCGCGGTCTGGGACAGCACCGCAACGGTGGGGAGGCGGCGCTTCCAGTGGGTCGACTCGAGCCGGCGCTGCACCTTGTCCACCTCCTCGGGCGTGAAGCCGCGCGCCACCACGTCCTCCGCCCTCATGCCGCGTATCAGGTAGTACAGGATCCGGTCCACCTTGTCGTACGAGATGCCGTAGTCCGCCTCGGTGGTCTGGCCCGGGACCAGGTCCGGCGTGGGCGGCTTGGAGAGGATCACCTCGGGCACCCCGACGTGGCGCGCCAGCGCGCGCACCTGCGTCTTAAACAGGTCGCCCAGCGGGTTCACCGGGGGCGTGTCGTCGGCGTGCCAGGTGAAGTAGCC
>QHTX01000147.1:5590-6115 GCA_003220975.1 Gemmatimonadota bacterium
TCGCCGAGAGATCGAACAGCACGATCATGCGCTCGCGCGCCATCACGTTGCCGCGGCGCGTCGGGTCGGCGTCGCCCACCTGCGCGAGATAGCCGTCCACCGCGGCGCTTATGTCCACTTTGAGCGACTCGATCCCCAGCTTGTCGATCACGAGCTGGGCGTGCTCGAGACTCTCGGGGGAGGACGTGCGGTACGGCATCCGCACGCCGATCACGTTGGCTTTCCCCAGCGCTTCGACGGCCAGAAACGCCGTGAGCGACGAGTCCACGCCCCCCGACAGCCCCACGATCCCCTTCGCGAACCCGCGGCGCCGCGCGACCTCGTCCTTCAGGAAGCTCACCAGCCAACGGCGAGCCAGCTCGACGTCGATCGCGAGCGGATCTCCTTCCTCCACCCCCTTCCCGACCACATGGATCCTGGGAGCAGGGAGCGGGGAGCCGGGAGCAGTACCGTTGGTGGCTGGGTCAAACTTCACCACGCTGCGCCTGCGCTTCCTGCTCCCTGCTCCCTGCTCCCCGCTCCCTA
>QHTX01000147.1:6163-14981 GCA_003220975.1 Gemmatimonadota bacterium
GTCGTAGGTCAGCACCGCCTCCTCGAACAGCGGCCCGCGCAGCACGATCTCGCCGCTGGGGTTCACGAGCACCGAGGCACCGGGGAAGCCCTTGCCGCCCTCGAACCCCACCAGGCTGGCGAGCGCCACCCACACGCCGTGCTCGTCGGCGATCCCCCGCACGATGCGCTCCCACCGCACCACGCTCGCGGGCAGCCGGGTCCCCTCCTCGTCCATCCCCGTCCCCCGCGCGGGCGAGGCGCTCGGCACGATGACGAGCTGCGCCCCCTCGAGCGCGGCGATGGTGCCGGTGAGCGAGTGCCACGCGTCCTCGCAGATCAGGATCGCGGCCCGCCCCCAGCCCGTGTCGAACGCGCGGATCTCCCGGCCCCGCTCCACGAACCGTTCTTCGTCGAACACGCCGTAGGTGGGGAGGAACACCTTGCGGTGGACGTGGCGCACACCGGCCTTGTCGCCACCGAGCGTGGCGTAGAGGCAGGAGTTGTAATAGCGGTTCTGGAAGACCTCGTAGAAACCGACCGCCACGTCCACGGGGGGCGCCTGCGCGGCCTCGTGCTCCAGCGTCAGATCGCGGAACAGCGTCCCCGCCGTGACGGCGACGTCGCGCACGCCGCCTTCCACGAAGTAGCCCGACGTGGAGGTCTCCGGGAAGATCACGAGGTCCACCTGCGACTCGAGCTTGGCGAGCTGCGCCAGCACGCCGCCGATCTTCTGGAGATTGGCGGGCGAGGCGCATGACAGAAAGATAGGCGGATAGGCGGTTAGCCGGTTAGGCGGATAGGCGGATAGGCGGATAGTAGAATCGCGACGTGCAAACCGCCTATCCGGCTATCCGCCTATCCGGCTATCCGGCTATCTCGCTCCCGGTCCATAACGCCCGACGTTCAGAATCTCCGCGACGTTGTCCGGTCCCACGCCGTCGCCATAGCGCCCCGCGGTCTGCCAGGGCGGTTTGAGCTGGTAGCTCACCCGGTCCACGAAGATGTCCGAGACGAGCGCGATGGCGCTGTGGACCTCGTAGCCGTGGATGATCATGTCGGCCAGCGACAGGACCTGCTCGGGGCCGCTGCTGTACGCGCCGAACCGATAGCTCGGAACCGCCCCGTACACGTTGTAGTCCATGTACGCAAGCTGGGCCGGAGGCGTGGTCGAGAGCGAGTCGTGTGAGTCGTAATACGCGAGCACCTGCCCTCCAGGCCCGATCACGACGTTGTTCCAGAGCTCCGAATTCCAGGTCGCGCCCGCCCAGTCACCGGCCAGCGTGTCGCGCCTGAGGAGATTGTCGTGAATGACGGCGCCGTCAGTGAGGTAGTGCAGGCCGATTTCCCCGTCGATCACGTTGTCGTACAGCTCGTAGCTCGCCGGGTCGGCCTGATTGTTGCCATAAAAGGGCTGGACGTTCGCCGTGAGCAAGTTACGGCGGTACACGTTGGCGACGGCGGACTCCTTGTCGAAGATGCCGGCGGTGTTGTCGTGGATATAGTCGTCCTCGATCACGGCGTGCCGCACCTGGTACAGCTTGATGCCGGCGCTGTTCGGGCTCTCTCCCCGCACGCCGTGGATCACGGTGTGGTGCACCCAGGGCGCCTCGACCAGCTCGAGCCGCACGCCATCGTGGTTGTCAACCGTCGCGACGTAGCTCCCCACGACCTCGCAGTAGGCGATTTCCAAGCCGACGGGCCGCGCCGTGGTGTCGACGCCGTGGAAATTGACGCCCCCGGCACCGCCGTTGCGCGGCTCCACGACGAGCCCCTCGAAGCGCACGTAGCTGAAGCGGTCGTTCCCCAGCACGGGCTGGTCCCCGCTGATGGCCACGAGACGCACCGTCTCCCCCGGATACGCCTTGATCGTGATGGGTGACCCGGCCGTCCCGGATCGCGGCGGCCGGATATAGCCGATGTCGTACACGGTCGTCGGCCCCGCGCAGGTCTGAAGCAGATAGTCGCCGCCGAAGAAATAGAGGATGTCCCCGGGTTGCAGAGAGTCGAGCGCCGGACTCGCGAGCGCGCAGAACGGCGTCGTCGCGCTCGGCAGATCCGGCAGTCCGTAGGGGTTGGTGAAGCTCCCGCTGCCGTGCGCCGACGTGTTCGCGACGTAGAAGCAGCGGCCGCTCGTGGCTTCGCAGATGCGCTGCCGCTCGACGGGTGTGTCGATGCAGCGAGCCAACGCGACGACCAGGCCCACGGCGATCCACCAGATCGGTTTCGCTCGGTGACGCATGCGGCTCCCCGCGCAGTGTCACCCGCGAGCCGCGCCGCAGGTTCCACCTCGGGCGGCGTTGCGCGGTCGCGTCACGCTACCGCCCCACCAGGAACCACAGGCCCGTCCCCGCCAGCACCAGCTCGATGATCACCACGAAGGCCCGCTCCGGCAGCCGGTCCAGGATCCGCTTCCCGGCGTACGAGCCGAAGATCATGATCGGGCCGAGCGCGAGCCCGACCGCCACGGCGCGCAGCGTGAGGATGGCCGTGCCCTGATACGCGGCGAGCTTGGCGAGGTGCATGACGACGGTCGCGAGCGCTTCCGTTCCGATGTACGCGCCCTTCACCAGCCCGTACGCCAGGAAGAACGGCGCCATGAGCGGTCCCACGCTGCCGACCAGCGCGGAGAGAAAGCTGAACACCGCGCCGATGACGGCGAAGGCGCGCACGCCCGGCCGCCACACGGGCGCGCGGGGGACGTGCCGCCACAGCACCACGCCCAGCAGAAACGCGCCGACCAGCCGCTCCAGCGCGCGGAGCGGCGCGGTGGCGAACAGCACGCCGCCCAGCAGGGCGAGCGGCACCGCGCCGAGCGCGAACCATCCCACCACCGGGACCGCCACCTCGCGGCGGTTGAACCACACGCGGCTGCCGTTGCCGATGAGCTGCGCCACGGTGAGGATCGGGATCGCGTCCCGGACGCCGAACACCGCCACCAGCGGCGCGAGCAGCACCGCCGCGCCGCCGAACCCCGCGACGGCGGCGAGCGTGCTCGCGAGGAGCGCCGCGCCGCCGAGCAGCAGCCATTCCGTCACCGTGCCACCTCTGTGGTGCTCATTACGTCGTGTGATACCCGCCCTGAAGGGCGGGCTCGGCCCCGAGTGCGCCCTCTAAGGGCGCACATCGCGCCGAGCCGGGGCTTCAGCCCACGGATCACGAAGACCTTCTCACCGAACCACCTGACCACCTATCTTTCCGTGAGGCGATGGAGTTCGCCTTGAACCGCCACGCCCTCGTGGCTGATGACTCCTACCCGACCCGCACCGGGAGGAGTCTCTTTATCTTGATCGCCTACATCGCCCTCGGCGGCATCTTCGGCACGTTGGCGCGCTACCTGGTGCAGGGCATGATCCAGACCCGCTCCGGCGCGTTCCCCTCGGGCACCCTCGCCATCAATATCGCGGGCTCGCTGCTGCTCGGCTTCATCGTGCGGTTCGCCACCGGATCGACCGTCGTGTCCCCCGAGCTGCGCGGCGGGCTCACGATCGGATTCTGCGGCGCGTTCACGACGATGAGCACGTTCAGCTACGAGACCGTGGCGATGCTGCAGGACGGCCAGTACTGGCGCGCGGGACTGTACGCCGGGGGAACGGTGCTCGGCTGTCTCCTCGCGACCGTCGCGGGGCTGACGCTGGCGAATAGACTGCTATAGAGACGTCGTCCGTTGTCCGTCATCCGTCATCCGTAAGGGCGGCTGCGATCCGGGCCTACGGATGACGGACGACGGATGACGCAAGAGAGAGAGAGGCATCCATGCCCCACCGATTCAAAGGCGAGCGCACGCTGATGCGCATCTTCATCGGCGAGAGCGACAAATATCACGGCAAGCCGCTGTACGAGGCGCTGCTCGAGAAGTTCCGCGAGAAGGGGCTCGCCGGCGCGACGGTGATCCGTGGGGTGGCCGGGTTCGGCGCCTCGAGCGTCGTGCACACCGCGAAGGTGCTGCGCCTCTCCCTCGACCTGCCCCTCATTATCGAGGTCGTCGAGACCGAGGAGGCGATCCAAAGGATCCTCCCCGACCTGGACGACATGATCGGCGGCGGGTTGATCACCCTCGAGCGAGCCCAGGTGATTCTGTACCGGCCGGGGGACATCCGGCCTAGTGAGCACGAGATGCATCGAATAGAAGGACTCGAGCCGGAATGATTTCCCGGCCCCCCTGATTCCCACCCTGAAGGGTGGGCTCGGCACTGCACTGTCCTTAAGGACAGTGTCTCGCCGAGCCCAGGCTTTGGCCTGGGGACACAACACGCCCGACCGTCCAGCTCAGCCCATACGCCATCGCCAGCTCCACCAGCGCCCACCCCACAACCCGCGGCTGCGCCCACGCCGTCCCCGCGAGCAACGCCCCGTACACGACGAGCAGCAGCAGCGGGACGATGGGATACCATGGGACGCCGAACGGCGCCGCGCCTTCCCGCGCGCGCAGCCGGAACAGCGCGACGATCGCGAGCCCGTCGATCACGAGGATCAGCACGATCGCGAGGCCGATGAGCAGCTCGAAGGTGCCCGTCGCCGCGAGCGCGATCGCGACGACGCCGACCACGAGCATCGCCACCCAGGGCGACCCGCCCGCGTTCACGCGCGCCAGCACGGCGGGCGCGAGCCGATCGCGCGCCAGCCCGAACAGCACCCGCGGCGTCACGAAGACGTTCCCGTTGAGCGACGCGAGGACGACGAGCAGTGCCAGCGCCGCCACCACCGCCCCGCCCTTGGCGCCGAGGATCGCGTCCGCCACGTCCGCCGCCACCAGCTTCGACGCAGCGATCCGCTCGAGCGGGAGCACCTGCAGGAACGCCGCGTTGAGGAGCAGGTAGAGCGCGGCCGCGATCGCGATCCCGCCCAGGAACATCCGCGGCAGCGCGCGGCTCGGGTCGACCACCTCCTCGGCGATCTTCGCGAGGTCGGGATAGCCGTAGTAGGTCCACATCACGGGCTGCGAGGCGACGGCCACGGCAGCAACGAGGCCCCAGCCATGCGGCGCCCCGGGGAGCGCGGCGTGCCACCCCGCCCCAGTCCCGAGCGCGAGCGCGATGACCACGACGCCGCCCAGTGCCAGGATTTTGGCGGTCGTCACGACGTTCTGGACCCAACGCCCCGACGCCACGCCGACCACGTTGATAGCCGTGAACAGCGCCACGAGCCCGGCGGCGAGCGCCGCGGTGCGCGACGCCGGCCACGAGAGAAGTCGCGCCAGGAACTCAGCCCCGGCCACGCCGATGGCGGCGATCGCGGCGCCGTTCACCCCCACGCTCTCGATCCACCCCACGACGAACGCCGCCCGCCGGCCGAACGCTTCCCGCGCGAACACGTACTTGCCACCGGCGCGCGGATGCCGCGTGGCGAGCTCCGAGAAGCACAGCGCGCCGAGCAACGCGATCACGCCGCCCAGCACCCAGGCAACGAAGGTGAGCCCCGGCCGGCCGAGTCGCGCGGCCACGATCCCCGGAGTGCGGAAGATCCCGGAGCCGATCGTGATCCCCACGACCATCGCCAGCCCGTCGCCGAGGCGGAGCGAGCGCTTGAGGTCGGTCATGCGAGCGGGGGGGGAATGTGCACCGAAAACGAAAGGGGCGCAGCAGGCTGCGCCCCTCACGACTCTCACGCCAGGTTCGTTACCTAATGCCGTCGGCCCCCGCCCCCACCGCTTCTTGCGCTGCCGCCTCCGCCGGTCCGTCCACCCCCGCCACTCCAGCCGCCGCTGCGGCCCGCGGGAGCCGACCGCCCGCCGCCGCCTCCCGAGCCGCCCGACGACCAGCCGCGACCACCCGAGCTGCGACTGCCGCCGGAGCTGTGATCGCCACCGGAAACACCCGGGTCGCGACCGCGAGCCGGAGCGGGAGCGGGCCGGGCGACGTCGCCGCCGCGATCACGCGGCTCTGGAGCGGCCGGCCGATCGAGGCCGCGGGCGCCGTCACGCCCGCGCACTGGCGTCGAAGCCACCGCGCGAGTCAGGACCACCCCCTGGGGAATCCGCTGCCGCGGCCCGACGCCCCCGAACGGTGGGTTCGTCCCGGGCGGGTTCTTGAAGTACAGCCCGCCGCGGGCGAGGCCCCCGGCGTACACGAAGGGCCGGTACCCGAAGGGGCGATAGATGAACGGGCGATACACGTACACGTACGGGCTGTAGAAGAACGGGTTGTAGAAGAACGGACTGTAGAACGCCGACTGGCAAAAGAACGGATCGTAGAAAAACGGATCGAAGCAGGAGTTGTAACCGAACCCGAAGCCAAACCGGTAGCCGTAGTAGGGCCAGCCGTACCCGAAACCCACCCCGTAGGACGGGTAGTACGAGTCGTAATAGGCCCGTGGCGCCGAGATGAAGTACTTCTGGGCGTCGTAGTCGAAGTGGCCGTCGGGCACCATGCGCTGCACCAGGTCGACCAGCGCGGCTTCCTTGTCGTCGCCCGCCGACCGCGCGTCGAGTACGCGATAGTCCCAGTGGTCGCCGCGCACGAACTCGTCGAACTTGAACGGCGCGACCGAGCGGGCGGCGAGCACCACGCCCGTCCCCTCGCGCTCGTCGATGGAGAACGCTTCGCGGTCGCCCCGGCCGCGCACCTCGAGCTTGTTGCCGCCGCGCACGAAGTCGTCGCCGGTCGGATCGAGCGGGAACAGCACCCGAACCCGACCCTCGGCGTCGGTCCGCAGCACGACGAGATAGCCGTCGTCGGCCAGCTTCACGTGCACCTTGGCCTTGTCGCCGCGTTGGAAATAACTGTCTTGATTGAGCCAGACTTTGATCGGGGGGTCGTCACTCGCTGCCGTGGGCGCAGCCGGGGTCACCGGCGCGGCGCCAAGCAGCGATGCCATCAGGGCGAGCATCATGGGTCCTATCCTCTATATACCCGGACATGGCGAAACGTTCAAGAAACGTGCCGATGCCCGGCATCGCTTTCTGACTTGCCTCCCTCCCCGTGCGTTAACCGCGGTGACACTCTTCGGGGACAGGGGCTGTCCCTCACGGAGACATTCACCAGCTGTCCGGCTTGTCCGCATCCGGCACGAACAGGCTCCGTCCGAACCGTGCCCTGTCGAACGCGCCGATCAGCGCCTGGGTTCCCGGTGAGACCAGGAACTCGGCGAACGCCCGGCCCCCGGCGACGTTGATGCGCGGCGCGTTCTTGGGATTGAGCTCGAGCACGTGGTACACGTTGTACAAGAGCGGGTCGCCCTCGACCAGCGGCACGAGCTGCAGCTTGTCCCGCCATGCGAGGTACGTCGCCCGGTCGGTGAGGGTGTAGCCGTGCTTCTCGTCGGCGAGCTGCAACGTGGCTCCCATGCCCTGCCCCGACTCGACGTACGAGCCCCCGAAGGGCGGCACGGACAGCCGCGCGCGCTTCCACAGGGCCTGCTCGCGCTGGTGCGTGCCGGACTGATCGCCGCGTGAGACGAACACGACGGGACGCTCCGCCAGGCGACGGAACGCCGCGACCGCGTCGCTCATGCCACGCAACCCCGCGGGGTCGGCCGGCGGGCCCACCACGAGGAAGTCGTTGTGCATCACCAGCCGGCGGCGGACGAAGTAGCCCGAGTCCACGAGCACGCGCTCCGCTTCGGGGGCATGCGACAACACGACGTCGGCATCGCCGCGCCGCCCCATCGCGAGCGCCTGCCCGCTGCCCACGGCAATCACCTTCACGCGGTAGCCGGTTTGGCGCTGGAACACGGGGAGCAGGGAGTCAAGCAAGCCGGCGTCGCGAGTGGACGTCGTGGTAGCGAGGAGGACTTCGCGGGACTGGGCGGATAGGCGGTTAGGCGGATAGACGGCTAGCACTGCGGTGGCAAGACTAACCGCGCAACCGCCTAACCACCTTCTGGCGCGCATGGGCGCCCAAGGTATCGCGCCCCGGCCCGATAGGCAATATCGTGCCTATCGGCGCAGGACCCTTCGAAACGCGACGTCGCTCAACCGGAGTGCTTCGCGCCGCCAGTGCGCGAACAGCTTCACGAGGCGCCGCGCCTCCACAGTGAGCTTGGCGCTGCCGCCGCCGCTCGGGCCGCCGCGCGACGTGGCCAGCACCTTCGCGCCGAGCACCCGCTCCATCTCGCGGATGCGGTTCAGGCAGGTGCGATAGCTCCAGCCCACCTCCCGCCCGGCCGCGCGAATCGTGCCGGTGCGATCGACGGCGTCGAGAAACCGCAGGTACCGCGGCCCCATGAGGAAGGCCCCGTCCCAGTTGAGCCACAGCTTGTGGCGAGGCTTCAAGTGCGCGCGGAGCGAGGGGCGGCGGGCGGAGGGCATACGCGTCGGGATGCGCTAGATTGTGCGGGGAAAGCTAGCCCCGGTGTCTCCGATGAGCCAACTGCTCGACGCCATCGACGGCGTGCCCAACGCGTGCGAGCCGATTCACGGCATCGTAACGGGCGGCCAGCCCACGCTCGAGCATCTCACCGCTCTGAAGCGCGCGGGGGGCGAGGTGGTGATCGACTTGCGCGAACCGATGGAGCCGCAGCCGTTCCGGCCCGCCGCCGTCACGAAGGCCGGACTCGAGTACCGCAACATCCCCGTCGGGCACGGCACGCTGGCGGACGCGACGTTCGCGCGGCTGCTCGACGCGGTGCGCGACGTCGCGGGCAAGCGGCCCGCGTTGATCTATTGCAGCAGCGGCAACCGGGTCGGCGTGGCGCTCATCCCCTACTTCATGCTCGAGCAGGGGATGGAGGAGGAGGACGCGGTCACGGCGGCGATGCGCGTCGGCATGCGGAGCGCCGAGCTGATGGCGCAGGCGCTCGAGTACGTGCGCAGCCGGCAGGGGATTTAGAACAGACTGGGCTGCGCGCCGAGCTCGCCCGGCTCCACCGGGCGCAGCCCGATGAGCCGCTGCATCTCCCGC
>QHTX01000148.1:0-1833 GCA_003220975.1 Gemmatimonadota bacterium
CGTCGCTCTGGGCGGGAACGCCGTCGCGCCGCCGGGCGAACGGCCCACGATCGCGAATCAGTTCCGCCACACGCGCGCCAGCCTTGCCCCGATCGTGGACCTGGCCCGCGACGGTTGGGGCATCGTCCTGGTGCACGGCAACGGTCCCCAGGTGGGCGACGAGCTGGCCCGCACGGAGATCGCCGCCGACCAGGTGGAACCGCTGCCGCTCGGCGTGCTCGTGGCGGCGACGGCGGGCTGGATGGGCTACATGATCCAGCAGTCGCTTCAGAACGCGCTGGCGCGCGCCGCGGTGCCGCGTCAGGTGGTCACCCTCATCACCCAAACGTCGTGCGATGCGAACGACCCCAATCTCCGCCAGCCGACCAAGCCGATCGGACACGCGCTTGATCCCGTGCGCGTGGCCCGGTTGCAGGCGCGGGGCGTGCCGGTGAGGGAAGAGCAGCCGGGCCGCTGGCGCCGGCTCGCGCCCAGCCCCCGGCCGATCGCGGTCGTCGAGCGCGCCATGGTCGCTCACCTCGTTGCCGCCGGGCACATCGTCGTGGCGTGCGGCGGCGGCGGGCCGCCGGTGTACGACGACCCCGTGCTGCGGCTCGAGGGGATCGACGCCGTCGTCGACAAGGACCGCGTCGCCGCCGTGCTCGGCCGGGAGATCGGAGCCGAAGTACTGCTGATCCTCACCAACGTGGACGCGGTGTACCGCGGCTACGGTACGAAGCACCAGGAGCCGATCCGCCGGCTCGACCTTGCGGGGGCGGACCACTTGCTCACGGGCAAGGAGCTGGGCACGGGAAGCATGCGACCGAAGGTCGAGGCGGCGGCCGACTTCGTGCGCGCGGGAGGTCGCCGCGCCGTCATCGCGGAGCTGGCCCAGGGCCTGAGCGCGCTACGCGGCGAGTCAGGCACGACCATCACCGGGAACGGGCCGTGAATCTGCACGAATACCAGGCGCGCGAAATTCTCGCGCGCCACGGGATCCCCCTGCCCGGGGGTGCGGTGGCCACGACGCCCGAAGAGGCGCGCGCCATCGCGGCTCGGCTCGGCGGGCCGGTGGTAGTCAAGGCGCAGGTTCACGCCGGCGGCCGCGGCAAGGCCGGCGGGGTGAAGCTCGCGCGAGACGCGGCCGAGGCCGCCGCGCACGCCTCCCGGATCCTCGGCATGACGATCAAGGGGCTCACCGTCCGCCAGGTCCTGGTCGCGCCCGCGGCGGACATCGCGTCCGAGAGCTACGTGGGCGTCATCGTGGACCGCGCGTCGCAGCGCCCGGTGCTCATGGTGAGCGGCGCCGGCGGCATCGACATCGAGGAGGTGGCCGCGCGGACGCCCGACCGGATCCATCGGCTGGCGGTCGACCCCCGCTACGGGCTGCTCCCGCACCAGGCGCTGGGTCTCGCGTTGCACTTGTACCGGGACGTTGGGCAGGCGCGCGCCGCGGCCGACATCATGCGGAAGCTGTACGCCGCGGTGTATGCGGTGGGCGCCTCGCTCGCCGAGATCAACCCGCTGGCCACGACGCCCGACGGCCAGGTCATCGCGCTCGACGCGAAGGTTGTGATCGATGACAACGAGCTGGAGCGCCATCCGGAGATCGCGGCGCTGCGCGACGCGACGGCCGAGGCCCCCTCCGAGGTAGCGGCCCGCGAGGCCGGGCTCACGTTCATCAAGCTCGAGGGCTCGGTGGGCTGCTGCGTCAACGGGGCCGGGCTCGCGATGGCGACCATGGACCTCGTGAAGTACTACGGCGGCGAGCCCGCCAACTTCCTCGACATCGGCGGCAGCTCGAACCCCCGCAAGGTCGTGGACGCCCTCCGGATCATCACCGCTGATCCGACC
>QHTX01000148.1:1885-18804 GCA_003220975.1 Gemmatimonadota bacterium
CGACGCGACAGCTCCGCTTGACGGTGCCCCTCGTCATCCGGCTCACCGGCACCAACGAGGAGCTCGCCGTCCGGATCCTCACGGAGGCCGGGTTTTCCGCCCTCACCGACATGGACGAGGCGGTGAAGCAGGCCGTGGCGCAGGCCGGGGCATGAGCGTCTTTCTGGACCAGAACACCCGCCTCGTCGTGCAGGGCATCACCGGCCGCGACGGATCGTTCCATACGCGACAGATGATCAGCTACGGCACGAAGGTGGTCGCGGGCGTCACGCCTGGCAAAGGTGGGCAGTTGTTCGACGGCGTCGTGCCGATCTTCGACACGGTGGCGGACGCCGTGCGCGAGACCCGCGCGAATACCGCGGTGATCTACGTCCCCGCCGCGGCGGCCGCGTCGGCCGTCTTCGAGGCCGCCGACGCCGGGCTCGGGCTCGTCGTGTGCATCACCGAGGGGATCCCGGTGCTCGACATGACCCGCGTGCTCCCGTACCTGCACGAGCGCGGCGCGCGGCTCATCGGACCCAACTGCCCGGGGCTCATCTCGCCCGGCAAGAGCAAGGTCGGCATCATCCCCGGCAACATCTGCCAGCCGGGCCGGATCGGCGTGGTGTCGCGGAGCGGCACCCTCACCTACGAGATCGTGCATCAGCTGTCGACCCAGGGCTATGGCCAGTCCACCTGCATCGGGATCGGCGGGGATCCGCTCATCGGCACGAGCTTCATCCACTGCCTCTCGGCGTTCCAGGCGGACGCGGGGACCGACGCCGTCGTCATGATCGGCGAGATCGGCGGCACCGACGAGCAGCAGGCGGCCGAGTTCGTGACGCAGGCCATGACGAAGCCGGTGATCGGCTTCGTCGCGGGGCAAACGGCGCCGCCCGGCCGCCGCATGGGCCACGCGGGGGCGATCATCTCGGGCTCGAGCGGCACCGCGGCGGAGAAGATGGCGGCGTTCGAGCGGGCCGGGATCTCGGTGATGCGGCGCCCGGCGGACGTCGTTCCCCTGCTCAAGGAGCGCTTGTGAAACTGCGGGACGTGCTGAAGCCCGAGCACATCGTGGTCCCACTGCGGGCGACCACGGTCAAGGAAGCCACCGAGCGGCTGGCCGAGCGCCTCGTCGCGGCTGGCGCGGTGGCCGATCCGCAGCGCCTCAACGCCGTCATCCGCCACACCTGGCCGGAAGACATGGTGAGCGTGGGCGAGCACGCGTTCCTGCCGCATTTTCGGACCGAGGCGGTGCGCACCCTCGCGACAGCCGTGGGCATCTCTCCCACGCCGATCCATTGGGAGAAAGACCCCAATCGGACCGCGCGGATCGTGATCTTCATCGTCGCTCCCCTGCGCGAGGCGGCGCTGTACCTACAGGTCGTCGGCGCGCTCGCCCGCACCCTGTCCGACTCCGACACGGCGCAGGCGCTGCTCCGCGCCTCGAGCCCCGCCCAGGTCATGGCGCTGGCGGCGTTGGAGGCGGTCGAGCTGCCGACGCAGCTCATGGTGCGCGACGTCATGACCCCGCAGGCGTTCACGGTGGGCCCCGACCAGACGCTGGGCGAGGTCGCACGTCTCATGGTCGAGCACGACATCCGCGCCACGCCCGTGGTCGACGCCTCGGGCTCGCTGATCGGGATGATCACGCACCGCGAGCTGCTCAAGTACCTGATCCCCGACTTCCTGCAGCGCACCAAGAGCGGCGAGTTCCGCGCGCTCACCCGGAGCCAGCTGCAGCGTGGCTCGGCGGACCCGCGGCTCATCCCCGTCAAGGACGCCATGGCCCGCTCGGTACTGTGCCTGTCCGAAGAGCAGACCCTCGCCGACGTCGCGAACCTGATCAACTCGAAGGACGTCGACCGCTTTCCCGTGGTCCGGGAGGGAGTCGTCGTCGGCTTTCTCACACGCGCCGATCTCATTCGTCGGCTGATCGCCATCTAGCACCTGACACCCGACACCTGATGCTCACCCTCGCCATCATCAAGCCCGATGCGCTGCAAGCGCGCAACGCCGGGAAGATCCTCGCCCAGCTCGAAGCCGCGGGTTTCGTGGTGCGCGCCGCGCGCCTCGTGAAGCTCACGACGACGCAGGCCGAAGCGTTCTACGAGGTGCACCGCGCGCGCCCCTTCTACCGGCCGCTCGTCACTTTCATGACCTCAGGCCCCGCGCTGGTGCTGGCGCTGGAGCGGGACAACGCCGTCGCCCATTTGCGGGACGTCATCGGGGCGACCGATCCAGCCGAAGCGAAGCCGGGAAGCGTGCGCAAGCTGTACGGCGCGTCCAAGGAGCGGAACGCGATCCACGCCTCGGACTCGCCCGAGACCGCCGCCCGGGAGGTGGCGTTTTTCTTCGCGGAAGGGGAGCTGCGCGAGCTTGGTTGACCCTAGTCCCACAAGGGTTTAGCTTCGGTTGCTCATGTTACAGGTCGACCTGCGGGAGTTGGCGCGCGGCCCGGTCCAAACGCGGGCTGAGCTCGCAGGGGACGACCCCCTCTTCGAGGGCCTCGAGGTCGTGCTCGCCGATCCGGTGCGCGTGGCAGGCCGCTTGCAGTCAGCCGGGGAGGGGCGATTCTACTGGCGCGGCTCGCTGTCGACCCAGGTGGCCGGGGTGTGCCGGCGTTGCCTCGTGCCCGTGGCGCTGCCGGTGGCGGCCGACATCGACGCCCTGTTTTCCCAGGATCCGGACGCCCTGGAGGACCCGAATTCCTACCCCCTGGCGCGGGACGCGACGGAGATCGACCTCCGGCCCGCCGTGCGGGAGGAGTTGCTGCTCGCCGTTCCCCAGTGGCTGGTTTGCCGCGACGACTGCCGCGGGTTGTGCCCGCGCTGTGGCAAGGACCTGAACGCGGGCCCCTGTGGCTGCCCCGCGGCGCCGGCGGACGGGCGCTGGCGGTCGCTCGCCCAGCTCAAGGACAAGCTCCGCGACTGAAAGGGACCAGATCATGGCGGTACCGAAGCGCAGAACCTCCAAGCGGAAGAAACGCGCCCGCCGGACGCACTACAAGGCCGCGCCCATCGCCCTGCAACCCTGCCCCCGCTGCGGCGACCTGAAGCGACCGCACCGGGTGTGCCCGACCTGCGGCTACTACGGCGGCGAGCAGCGGGTGGCGGTCGAGGACGCCTGACCGGTGATCCGCATCGCGCTGGACGCCATGGGGGGCGACAACGCCCCGCGCGTCGAGGTGGAGGGCGTCGCGCAGGCGTTGCGCGAGCTGCCACCCGGCTTCCTGATCCAGCTCGTGGGGCGGACGGCCGACATCGAGGCGGCCCTCAAGGCTCACGGCGACGTCGACCGCGGCCGCCTGCAGATCGTGGAGGCGCCGGACGTGGTGGGGATGGGAGAGAAACCCCTCGCCGCCGTCAAGCGCAAGCCGCGGTCGTCGATCGCGGTCGGCCTCGGGCTGCAAAAGCGTGGCGATTCGGACGCCTTCCTCTCCGCGGGCAACACCGGCGCGGTGATGGCCGCCGCGACGCTCATGCTGCGGCTGCACGAGGGTGTGCAACGGGCCGCGATCGGGACCTTGTTCCCGACCGCAGTGCATCCCGTGCTGGTGCTCGACAGCGGAGCGAACGTGGACTGCGATGCACGGGAGCTGGTCGGGTTCGCACACCTCGGATCGGTGTACGTCCGCGACGTGCTCGACCGGCCGGAGCCGGGGGTCGGCCTGCTCAACGTCGGCGAGGAGGATGAGAAGGGAAACGCCGCCGCCAAGGAAGCGCACCAGCTCCTCAAGCAGGCGACGGGGATCCACTACGTCGGCAACGTCGAGGGACGCGACATCCTCGCGGGCGAGTGCAAGAAAGGGCGGATCGACGTCGTGGTGTGCGACGGCTTCGTCGGCAACGTCGTGCTCAAGTTCTACGAGTCCGCCGGTCGGATGTTCATGGGGATGATCAAGCAGGCGTTCCCCGACGTGCTCGGCCGGCCGGAGGCGAAACGGCTGTTCAAGTTCCTCGACTACTCCGAGTACGGGGGCGCGCCGCTCCTGGGGGCGAAGGGCGTGGTGATCATCTGCCACGGCTCCTCGCCGGCGCGCGCGATCATGAACGCCGTGCGCGTCGCGGCGCACATGGTGGAGAGCCACGTGGACCAGGACATCGGCGCCGAGCTGGCGGGAGGAAGCGCGGCCCGATGAAGCGGCCCTTCGCCGAGCTGTGGGGCACCGGCAGCTACACGCCGAAGCGCGTCATGACGAATGACGAGTTCTCGACGATTCTCGACACCTCGGACCAGTGGATCCGCGAGCGCACCGGCATCCGGGAGCGTCGGGTGGCGGGGCCCGACGAGTCCAACGCGTGCATGGCCAAGGCGGCGGCGGAGCAGGTCCTCAAGGACACGGGCCTGACGCCGCTCGACCTCGACGCGCTCATCGTCGCCACGTGCTCGCCCGACCGCCTCCTGCCCTCCCAGGCGTGCGACCTCCAGGCGCTGCTCGGCGCGAAGCGCGCCGCCGCCTTCGACGTCCAGGCCGCTTGTACGGGTTTCCTCTACGCCCTGAGCGTGGCGGAAGGCATGGTGGCCGCGGACCAGGCGCAGCACGTGTTGGTGGTCGCGACCGAAAAACTGACCACCATCATGGACTGGAGCGACCGGACGACCGCGGTCCTGTTCGGCGACGGGGCCGGGGCGACGATCGTCCGCCGGAGCCCGAGCGACCGGGGAATCTTGTCGCGCTACTTGAAGTCCGACGGCACCCTCGCCGAGCTGCTGTATCGCCCCGGCGGCGGCGCGGCCCACCCGCCGGACGAGCGGCTCCTGAAGGACCACTCCTATTTCATCAAGATGGCCGGCCGCGAGGTGTTCAAGGCGGCGGTGCTGTCGATGGCCGACGCCTGCGACCAGGCGCTGCAGCAGGCGGGGCTCACCGGCGCCGACATCGATTTGCTGATCCCGCACCAGGCGAACATTCGGATCATCGAGGCCACGGCCAAGCACGCCGGCCTGCCGATGGACAAGGTGTACGTGAACGTGGACCGGTTCGGCAACACGTCGGCGGCGTCCGTGGCCATCGCGCTCGACGAAGCCGTGCGGTGCGGCCGGCTGCAACCGGGGATGAAGGTGATGTTCTGCGCCTTCGGCGCGGGCTTCACGTGGGCGAGCATGGTGGTGCAGTGGTAGCCCCGAGCAAAACGATTTGGCTCTGCCCCGGACAGGGCGCGCAAAAAGTCGGGATGGCAAAGGACCTCGCTGAGCGGTTTCCGGCGGCACGCCAGTCGCTGGACGCCATTGACGAGCGGCTCGCCTTTCGCCTCAGCCGGCTCATGTTCGAGGGGCCGGAAGAGGAGCTGACCGCCACGCACAACGCCCAGCCGGCGATCCTGGCCCACAGCGCGGCGGTGTTCGCCGTGGTGGGGGCGGCGGTGAACGGTGGGGCGGTCGCCGCGGCCGGCCACTCGCTGGGCGAGTACTCGGCGTACCTGACCGCGGGCGCGCTCGCGCCGACCGACGCGGCCGCGCTGGTGCGCCGGCGCGGCGAGCTGATGCACACGGCCGGGACCGAGCGGCCGGGCACGATGGCGGCCATCCTGGGCCTCCCAACGGCGGAGGTCGAGGCCGCGTGCCGCGAGGCCTCCCGCGACGGCCTCGTGGCGGTGGCGGCGAATCTCAACGCCCCCGACCAGACGGTGATTTCGGGCGATCCCCCCGCCGTGGCGGCGGCCGGGGAGGGGTGCCGCGTGCGCGGCGCCAAACGCGTGATCCCGCTCAAGGTGAGCGGGGCGTTTCACTCCTCGCTCATGGCGCCCGCGGCGAACCACCTGCGGGTCGCGCTCGAACGGGCACCGTTCCGCAATCCCGCGTTTCCCGTGATCGCCAACGCCACAGCCGAGCCGGTGCGCGAGGCAGGCCGGGCGCGCCGCCTGCTCGCCGACCAGCTCACGGCGCCCGTGCGCTGGGTCGCCTGCATGCAGCGCGCCGCCGAACTTGCCGGCGCCGGCGCGCGTTTCGTCGAGATAGGACCGGGCACGGTGCTGGCCGGGCTGGTGAAGCGCAGCGTGCCCGGGGCGACGACGGTGAGCCTGGGGACGGCCGACGAGGTGGCGCGATTCCTGGAGGGTTCGTGAGCGCTCCGAGTTCCCAGGCCAAGGCCTGGGCTCGGCGAGTCGCTGCCCTTAAGGGCACTGAAGTGCCGAGCCCATCCTTCAGGATGGGACAGCCGTGAAGATCGATCTCGCCGGCAAGGTGGGGATCGTCACCGGGGGCAGCCGCGGCATCGGTTACTCGATCGCGCAGGCCCTCACGGGCGCCGGTGCCAAGGTGGCGGTGCTGGCCCGGGACGGCGCCAAGGCCGAGCAGGCGGCGCGCTCGCTCGGGGACTCCGCGGCGCGGGGCTTTGCGTGCGACGTCGCGAACGCGCGACAGGTCGAGACCACGGTCGGCACGGTCGAGCGGGAGTTCGGCAAGATCGACATCCTCGTGAACAACGCGGGCACGACGCGGGACAACCTGTTGTTCCGGATCAACGAGGACGACTGGAGCACCGTGCTCGACACGAACCTGAAGGGCGCCTTCCTGATGACCAAGCACGCGGCCCGGGGGATGATCAAGCGTCGCTGGGGCCGGATCGTCAACATCACGAGCGTCGTCGGCATCTCGGGCAACAAGGGCCAGGCCAACTATACCGCCTCCAAGGCCGGCCTGATCGGCCTCACCAAGTCGGTGTCGAAGGAGCTGGCCTCGCGGAATGTACTCGTGAACGCCGTGGCGCCCGGGTTTATCGATACGGAGCTGACCAGGAAGATCACCGGCGAGGCGCGCCAAACCTTGATCCGGGCCATTCCGATGGGCCGGCTGGGCCAGGGATCGGATGTCGCGTCGGCGGTGCTCTTTCTCGCCTCCGACTTCGCCAGCTACATTACGGGTCAGGTGTTGGTCGTCGACGGCGGGATGGTGCTGTGACCGTTTTCCCACACCTCCATTGAGGGCTACCATGGCAATGGACATGAAGCAGCTCGAAGAGAAGGTCAAAGACATCATCGTCGAAGAGCTGGGGGTCGAGCGGGAGAAGCTCACGTCCGACGCGAGCTTCATGGAGGACCTGGGGGCGGACAGCCTCGACACCGTCGAGCTGGTCATGGCCTTCGAGAAGGAATTCGACATCGACATCCCGGACGAGGAGGCGGAGAAGCTGCGGACGGTGGGGCAGGCGCTCCAGTACCTCCACGACAAGATGGGGAAATAGGCATGGCGCGCCGGGTCGCGATCACGGGCCTCGGGCTGGTGACCCCGCTGGGGAACACGGTCCAGAGCACGTGGGAGGGACTGATCGCCGGGCGGTCCGGCGCGGGGCCGATCACGCGCTTCGACCCGGTGCAGAGCCCCGTCAAGTTCGCGTGCGAGGTGAAGGGGTTCGACCCCGCGCAATACCTCGACAAAAAGGAGATCCGCCGCTACGACCGGTTCACCCAGTTCGCGATCGGCGCCGGGGAGCAGGCCGTCACGGACGCCTGCCTCGCGAGCAACTGGGACAAAGTCGACCTGAAGCGGGTCGGCGTGATCATCGGCACCGGCACCGGCGGGCTGCAGACGTTCGAGGACAACTGCCGCGCCCTGTTCGAGAAGGGGCCGAGCCGCGTCTCGCCGTTCTTCGTCCCGATGTACATGCCCAACGTGGCGGCGGCGCTGCTCTCGATGCGCTACGGCGTGAAGGGGCCGAATTACTGCACGGTGTCGGCGTGCGCCTCCTCGGCGCACTCGGTCGCCGACGCCGTCGTGCTGATCCGGAACGACGACGCCGACATCATGCTCGCGGGTGGTGCCGAGGCCGCGATCACGCCGCTGGCGGTCGCGAGCTTCGCCAACATGAAGGCGCTGTCCGAGCGCAACGACGACCCGGCGACGGCGAGCCGCCCGTTCGACAAGGACCGCGACGGCTTCGTGATGGGCGACGGCGCTGCCGTGCTGATCCTCGAGGAGTGGGAGCACGCCCGGCGCCGCGGCGCGAAGATCTACGCCGAGGTCGCGGGCTACGGGATGACCGCGGACGCCTACCACATCACCGCGCCCGCGCCCGACGGCGCGGGGGCGCAGGACGCGATGCGGCTCGCCATGAAGGACGGCGGCATCCGGCCCGAGCAGGTGGGTTACGTCAACGCGCACGGCACCTCGACCCCGTACGGTGACGCCGCCGAGACCGCGGCGGTGAAGGCGGTGTTCGGCCCCCACGCCAAGAAGCTGGTGTTCGGCTCCACGAAATCGATGAGTCGATGACCGGTCACCTCCTCGGGGCGGCGGGCGCGTTCGAGGCAGCCTTGTGCGCGCTCGTCGTCCAGTCCGGGGTCATCCCGCCCACCATCAACCAGTTCACGCCGGATCCGGCCTGCGATCTCGACTCGGCGCCCAACAAGGCCGTCAAGCGCGCGGTCGAGATCGCGCTCTCGAACTCCTTCGGGTTCGGCGGGCATAACGCGACGCTCGCCGTTCGGCGGGCGGCGTGAGGGATCCGACTCTCCAGGCCATCGCCGAGAAGGTCGAGCGCGGCGAGCGGCTGACGCGCGACGACGGGCTGACCCTGTTCCAGTCCAACGACCTCCTCACCATCGGCCGGCTCGGCGACCTCGCGAACCGCCGCCGCAACGGCGACCGCGTGTTCTTCGCCGCGAACCAGCATCTCAACCCGACGAACGTTTGCGTGCTGCGCAACACCTGCGTGTTCTGCTCGTTCGCGCGCATGCCGCGGGAAGAGGGTGCCTACACGCGCAGCCTCGACGAGGTCTTCGCCGAAGCGGACGCGGCGCGAGACAACCCGACCCGCGAGTTCCACATCGTGGGCGGGCTGCATCCCAAGCTGCGGCTCTCCTACTACCTCGACATGTTCCGCGGGCTCCGCCAACGCCACCCCGGCGTCCACATCAAGGCGCTCACGGCGGTCGAGGTGGCGCACCTCGCGCGCATCGAGGGCATGAGTGTGGCTGAGGTGCTGCGCGCCATGCGGGAAGCGGGCGTCACGAGCCTTCCCGGCGGCGGCGCCGAAGTGTTCAGTCCCGCCGCGCGGGCCACGATCGCCGACAAGAAGCTCTCAGGGGAGGCATGGCTCGAAGTGCACCGGGAGGCTCACCGGCTCGGCATCCCGTCGAACTGCACGATGCTCTACGGCCACGTCGAGACCACCGCCGACCGCGTGGACCATCTGCTCGCGCTGCGCGGCCTCCAAGACGAGACCGGGGGATTCCTCACCTACATCCCCCTCGCGTACCACCCGGACCATAACGAGCTGGGGGAAGCCCTGGGCCGGACCGGCACGGCCACGTCGGGGTTCGACGACCTGAAGAACATCGCGGTGGGGCGCCTGCTGCTCGACAACGTCCCGCATGTCAAGACGCACTGGCCGATGGTGACGCCGTTCATCTCGCAGGTGGCGCTCACGTTCGGCTGCGACGACCTCGAGGGCACGGTGGTGTTCGAGCGCGTCTACCACGAGGCGGGCGCCGGCACGCCGATGTGGCTCTCCTACGACCAGATCGTGTCCCTGATCCGCGGGGCGGGGAAGGAGCCCGTGGAGCGCGACTCGCTGTATCAGCCGGTGCGGACGTTCGAGGATTGGGTGCCGGGACAGGCTCGCGCCCGCCCGCAAGGTCCCGCAGGCCCGACGTTCCGGCTCGAGCCGCGCCGCGCAGCGGCGGCCCGGAAGCGCGCACTCCCCGTGCTCTCGTCGCCCGTGGACGGCGCCGAATGAGACTCGGCCGGATCGGCTACATCAACTGCTATCCGGTCTATGGTGCGATCGACCGGGGGGCCGTCCCCGTCCCGGCCGAGCTCGTGACCGGCACGCCGGCGGAGCTGAACGACCTGCTCGTGGCCGGGGAGCTGGACCTGAGCGTGATCAGCGCGGTCGAGTTCGCACGCCACAGCGACGCACTGCGGCTGCTCCCGGGCATCGGCATCACGAGCGACGGGCCCGTGAAGAGCGTGGCGCTGTTCAGCAGGCGGCCGGTCGGACAGTTGGACAGGCGGACGGTGCTGCTCACCGCGTCCTCCCGGACCGCGGTGGCGTTGCTCGAGCTGCTCTGCCGGGACGTGTGGAAGGTCCAGCCGCGCTTCGCCCAGGCGCGCGCCGAAGGCTCAGACCTGGACGGATTGGCGCACCTCCCCCACGACGCCGTGCTCGTGATCGGCGATGCGGCGCTGCTGCTCGCGGCGCGGCACTCCTATCCGCACCGAATCGACCTGGGTGAGGAGTGGAAGCGCTGGACGGGGCTGCCGTTCGTGTTCGCCGTGTGGGCCGCGCGGCGGGCGGCGGACCGCGCGACGGTAGACCGTGTGCACGAGGCGCTGCTCCGGTCGCGTGACTGGGGGCTCGCGCACCTGGACGAGCTGGCGGCGGCAGCGCACCGGGCCACCGGCGTGCCGACGCCCGAGTGCCGCGACTACTTCGCGGGACTCGACTCCGCGTTGACCGATCGGCACCTCGCCGGCCTGTGCACGTTGTTCCGCAAGCTCGCCGCGCACGGACTCGCCCCCGCTGCGTCCCTCCGCTACCTCGAGGTGGCGTGACCATGGTAGACCGCTCCGGGCCCGAGTTCCGGTCGTACTTGGAGCTGTACGAGCGCGCCTCGCTGCTCGAGCTGGGAGCGCTCGCGGACCAGGCGCGCTGGTGCCTGCACCCCGAGAACGTGGTCACCTACATCATCGACCGGAACATCAATTACACGAACGTCTGCGTGGCCGACTGCAAGTTCTGCGCGTTCTACCGGCGACCCAAGCACGCCGAAGGCTACGTGCTCTCGTTCGAGGAGATCGGGCGCAAGATCGACGAGCTCAAAGCGCTCGGCGGTGTACAGATCCTGATGCAGGGGGGGCACAACCCCTACATCCCGTTCGAGTGGTACCTGGACCTGATGCGGTACATCAAGCGCCACCATCCGATCCACATCCACGGCTTCTCCCCGTCGGAGGTGGATTTCTTCGCCGGCCGCTTCGGGATGACGATCGAAGAGGTGATCAGGCAGCTCGTGGCGGCCGGGCTCGACTCCATCCCCGGCGGCGGCGGGGAGATCCTCGTTCAGGACGTCCGCGACCGCGTGGCGCGGAAGAAGGCAGGCGCGGACCGCTGGCTCGAGGTGATGGAGATCGCCCACCGCCTGGGCCTGAAGACGTCGGTGACCATGATGTACGGGCTGGGCGAGACGCTCGCCGATCGGATCGAGCACCTGTTCCGCGTGCGGGAAGTGCAGGCCCGGACCGGCGGCTTCACCGCCTTCATCTGCTGGCCGCTGCAGCCCGAGCACACCGAGCTCGAGCATCTCGGCAAGACCGACGCCGTCACGTATCTCCGGACTCAGGGGATCGCCCGCATCGTGCTCGACAACGTGCCCAATATCCAGGCGTCGTGGGTCACCATGGGACCGAAGATCGGCCAGGTCGCGCTCCGCTTCGGCGCCAACGACTTCGGCTCGCTGATGATGGAGGAGAACGTCGTCTCGGCTGCGGGTACGACCTGGCGCATGACGCTCCCCGAGATGCAGCGGCTCATCGCCGACGCCGGCTACGTGCCGCGCCAGCGCCGTCAGGACTACTCCGTGATCGACGAGGCGGCATGAAGGGACGGGGGAAGCGGGAAGGGGGAAGGGTGCGTGGCTGACGTGCTGATTCTCGTCGGATCGGACAGTGACAAGCCCAGGATCGAGCCCGCCTTCGAGGTATTGAGCAAGGCGGGCGTTTCGTACGAGTTCCACGTCTCGTCGGCGCACCGGCAGCCGGACCTGACCGCAGACCTCGTCAAGAACGCCCGCACGAAGGGCTTCCGGGTCGTCATCGCTGGGGCCGGACTGTCGGCCGCCCTCCCAGGCTTCGCCGCCTCGCTGACCGACCTTCCCGTGATCGGAGTGCCGTTCGCCGTGGGGGCCCTGAACGGGCTCGACGCGCTGCTCGCCACCGCCCAGGTACCGAGCGGCGTGCCCGTGGCGTGCGTCGGAATCGACAACGCCAAAAACGCCGCACACCTCGCCGTCCGCATCGTGAAGGCGTGAGATGCGCGTCGGCATCGGGTACGACTCGCACCGATTCGCCGACGGGGGGGGCCGCAAGCTGATCCTGGGAGGGGTGGAAATCCCGCATCCGCAGGGGCTCGCGGGTCATTCCGACGCCGACGTCGTGGCGCATGCCCTCACCGACGCCATCCTCGGCGCCGCCGCCCTGGGGGACATCGGCGGCATGTTCCCCGAGACCGACCCTCGCTGGAAGGACTGCAGCTCGCTCTATCTGCTCGACGAGGCGTATCGCGCCGTACGCGCGCGGGGGCTCGCGCTGGCGCAGTGCGACCTCACCGTCATTGCCGAGCGCCCCCGGCTCGCGCCGCACGTGGCCGAGATGCGCCGCAAGCTCGCGACGGTGCTCCTCGTAGATCCCGGCGTCGTGTCGATCAAGGGGAAGACGAACGAGGGGATGGGGTGGATCGGACGGGGGGAGGGGATCGCCGCGATCGCCGTCGCGCTGCTCGAGTGACGGACGTTGTCCGCTTTCTCGAATCCCTTCCTCCCGGCCCGCTCTACGGCCTGATCACCGCGCTCGCGGCGATCGAGAGCATCTTCCCGCCAGTCCCGGCCGACACCGCCGTGGCGCTCGGGGCGTTCCTCGCAGGGCGCGGCGTGATGAACGCCTGGGCGGTGTTCCTGCTCACCTGGGTCGCGAACGTCGGGTCGGCGGCCGCCGTGTACGGGCTGGGACGACGCTATGGCCGTGACTTTTTTCAGGGGCGGCTCGGCCGCAAGCTGCTTCCCGAGCCCGTGCTCGCGCACATCACGGCGCAGTACCGCCGCCACGGCACCTCCGGGATCTTCCTGTCCCGGCTCCTGCCCGTGTGGCGCGCGGTCGTGCCGCCATTCGCCGGCGTCGCGGGCGTGCCGCCGGTGCGGGCGCTCGTGCCGCTGGCACTCGCCTCGGGCCTCTGGTACGGGGGGCTCACGTTCTTTGTGGCCACGGCCAGCGCGAATCTCCAGACCGTCCTGGCGGCGCTTGGCCGCGTGAACAGCGGGCTTGGCGCGGTGGCCCTCGGGGTCCTCATATTTCTGGCGGTCTGGACGGTGCGCCGCCTGAAGCGCTGAGGGGTCCACGGGGGACATGGCAGAACACGCGAACGAGACGTCGGGCATCCGCTTCCCGCCGCCGCTGATCTACGCGGGGCTGTTTGCACTGGGGTACGTGCTGCACCGGCTCGTGCCCGTGCGACTCATGTCGTCCGGGCCGGCGCGCGTCGTGGGGTGGGTATTCGTCGCCGGGGCGCTCATCCTCCTCTTCGGCGCCGCGGTGCTGTTCCGGCAGGCCGGCACGACGCCGAACCCCACCAAGCCCACGACGGCGCTCGTCGTCCGAGGGCCCTACCGGTTCACCCGCAACCCGATGTATGTCGCGCTCGCCGCGCTCTACCTCGGCCTCTCGGGCTCGCGCTCGTGCAGTGGCGGGTGATCGCACGCGAAGAGGCGTACCTGGAGCGCAAGTTTGGGGACCAGTATCGGGCCTACAAGGCCCGCGTGCGGCGATGGATCTAGCGTCGTCCCGCGAGACCGCGTTCTGCATCGAGCAGTTCCGTGACTACCTCGCGCTGGAGGCGGGCAACAGCAGCAACACCGTCGAGAACTACGTGCGCGACATCCGGCGGCTCGTGACCCGCGCGGCCGCGCAGGGCGCCCGCTGCCCGGACGAGGTCACCGCGGCCCTGCTCCGGGAGTTCATCTACGACCTGAAGGACCTCGGGCTCTCCCCGGCCACGATTCGCCGGCAGATCTCGGCGGTGCGCACGTATTACCGGTTCCTCGTGGGCGAGGGACGGGTGACACGCGACCCGAGCGAGCGCGTCGAATCGCCGCGCCAGTGGCGGCGGCTCCCGAGCGTGCTCACCGTGGCCGAGGTGGAGCGGCTGCTCGCGGCCCCGAACACCGACGAGCCGCTCGCGATCCGCGACCGCGCGCTGCTCGAGCTGGCGTACGCCACGGGCGCGCGGGTATCGGAGCTCGTGGCGCTCCGGCTCTCGGACATCCTGTACGAGGACGGCCTGGCGCGCGTGTTCGGCAAGGGCTCGAAACAGCGTCTCGTTCCCGCAGGCCGGCGCGCGCTCGGCGCGGTGGCCCTGTACGCGCGCGAGATCCGCCCCCGCTTCGACAAGGGGAAGGGCAGGGGCATCCTGTTTCTCAATGCCCGGGGCACGCCGCTGTCGCGCGTCGGAGCGTGGACCATCATCAAGCGCGCCGCGCGGCAGGCGGGGCTCACGAAGCACGTCACGCCGCACACGCTGCGCCACACGTTCGCCACGCACCTGCTCGAAGGCGGGGCAGACCTGCGCGCCGTGCAGGAAATGCTCGGGCACGCGGACCTGGCGACCACCCAACTGTACACGCACGTGGACCGCGACTACCTGCGGACCGTGCACAAGAGCTATCACCCGCGACCGTAATCCATGTCACGCGCCTTCGTGAAAGAAGATGCGGGGAATCAGGGCGCCCCCCGGCGGGACTACGGCCTCCCTCCCCGCGGCCATCCCGACTTCGACGCTGCCGCCGCCGCGGCGCTGCTCGAGGCCGCGCGCGCCGGCGAGACGGCGAGTGCCGAGCAGGCAACCGGCTACTATTGGGGGGAGCCCAAACTGCGACCGCACGTAGAGCGCCTTCTCGCGCGGGCGCGCGCCGAGAGCGACGAGCGGCTCGAAGAGCTCGCCCGGCGGTTCCTGAGCTACATCGAGCTGTACCTCCACGCCCTCCGGCCCCGGGTCGTCGGGCAGCGCCTCGAGCGGGTGCGCATCACGAGCCCCTTCCTGCTGCGCACGGCCGCCCCCCCTGTCGCCGAGCTGGCGGGCCGCAGCGTGCGAGACGTCCGGCGCTTGGGGAAGCGGATCGTCCTCGGCTTCGACGAAGCCTACTTCGCGGTGCTCCACCTCATGATTGCCGGACGGCTGCACTGGAAGGCCGCCCCGCCCCCTGCGGCCATCCCCCGGCGCCGCGGGCTCGGGGCGTTCGACTTCCCGCTGGGCACCCTCCTCCTCACGGAGGCGGGAACGAAGCAGCGGGCGTCGCTCCACGTGGTGCGTGGCACGGACGCCCTCGCCGCGCACGACCGCGGGGCCCTCGACGTGCTGAGCGCCGGCGATGAGCAGTTCCGCGCCGTGCTCACCCGCGAGTCACACACCTTGAAGCGCGCGCTCACCGATCCGCGCCTGTTCGATGGCATCGGCAACGCCTATTCCGGCTTTCGCCGCTCCGCCTCACCTCCCAGCTCGGAGACGACGAGATCGAGCGGCTCCGGCGCGCGACGCGGGAGACGCTGACCCGCTGGACCGAGCGGCTGCAGGCCGAGACCGGAGACGGGTTCCCGGAAAATGTCACGGCCTTCCGCCCGGGCATGGCCGTCCACGGCCGCTTCCGCCAGCCCTGTCCCGTGTGCGGATCACCGGTGCAGCGGATCCGGTACGCGGAGAACGAGGTGAACTACTGCGCCACGTGCCAGACCGGCGGGCGACTGCTCGCCGATCGCTCCCTGTCCCGCCTGCTCAAGGAAGACTGGCCCCGCTCGCTGGAGGAGTGGGAAGAGCACGTCGGCCTCCCTGGGCGCGAGTGACGGCCGCTTGAGACGCGCGCCCGCGCCATCGATCTTTCACGAGCACCCCGTGTCCGAGCCTACCGAGCCCCAGCCCGTGCGCTACGAGCGCGTGTCCGTCGTCGAACCGGGCGACATCGACGACCTGGGACACGTCAACAACGTGGTGTACCTGCGCTGGGTGCAAGACGTCGCGGCCGCGCACTGGGAGGCGACGATCGCGCCGGAGGAACGGGTCGACGTCGCGTGGGTTGTGCTCCGGCACGAGATCGATTACCAGCATCCGGCGGTGCTGGGCGACCAGGTGGTCGCCTGCACCTGGGTGGGGACGGCGCGGGCGACCACGTTCGAGCGGCACACCGAGATCCTGCGGGCGAGCGATCGCCGGGTGCTCGCCCGGGCGCGCTCGCTGTGGTGTCCCGTGAACGCCCGCACCGGGCGACCCCGGCGGCTCGATCCGGCGCTCAACGAGCGCTTCTACTCCTAGCCCGAGAACATCCCATGCCGCCAAGCCCTGCCGTTCCGGACGTCGCGCGCGTCATCCAGTTGGCGGTCGCGCCGGTGTTTCTGCTTTCCGGCGTGGGCGTCACGCTTACCGTGCTCACCAGCCGGCTCAGCCGCATCGTCGACCGGGCTCGGTCGCTCGAAGGCGGGCTGGCTGGGGCCCCGCAGGCCGAGCAGGCGGGCCTGCACCGCGAGCTGGCTACACTGTCCCGCCGCGCGCAATTGATCAACCGTGCCCTCACCCTCAGCACGACGTGCGCACTGCTCGTGTGCTTCGTCATCGCCACCCTGTTCATCGGCGCCTTCCTCGGGCTCGACCTCTCGGGTCTGATCGCCCTCCTGTTCGTGGTGGCGATGCTCGCGTTCATCGGGGGCCTCGTCAGCTTCCTGCGGGAGATCTTTCTCGCCACGGCCAACCTGCGCATCGGACCGCGCTGATGCTCTTCGTCCTCGACAACTACGACTCGTTCACCTACAACCTCGTCCAGTACCTCGGCGAGCTGGGGGCGGAGCCCGTCGTCTACCGCAACGACGTGCTCACGGTGGAGCAGGTGCTCGCCCTCAAGCCCACAGCGGCGGTGCTCTCCCCCGGCCCCTGCACGCCCGGTGAGGCCGGCATTCTCGTGCCGCTGGTCAAGGCCCTGGCGGGCAACGTTCCGGTGCTGGGCGTGTGCCTCGGGCATCAGGCGATCGGGGAGGCGTTCGGCGGCCGCGTGGTGCGTGCGGACCGCCTGATGCACGGCAAGACGTGCAAGGTGATCCACGAGCAGGACGAGCTGTTCGATGGGATTCCCAGCCCCCTCACCGGGATGCGGTACCACTCGCTCGTCGTGGAGCCCACGTCGCTGCCCAGGGACCTCGTCATCACGGCGTGGAGCGCCGACCGACCCCGCGACGCCGAAATCATG
>QHTX01000148.1:18870-24206 GCA_003220975.1 Gemmatimonadota bacterium
CCCATCTACGGCGTGCAGTTTCACCCGGAATCGATCGGGACGGAGCACGGTAAACGCTTGCTGGAAAACTTCTTGAGGGTTGCCGGCGCCATGGCCTAGACTCCGCGGCACGACTCTTGTATGTTCCCCTGTGCCTGTCCTCGGCGTGATCCCGGCGCGGCTGGGCTCCAGCCGCCTCCCTCGCAAGCCACTCCTGCCTCTGGCAGGTGAACCCCTCATCCTCTGGGTTGTCCGACGTGTCGCCGAGGCCGGTGTGTGCGACCGGCTCGTCGTGGCAACGGACGCAGGTGAGATTGCCGCCGTGGTCGAGCGAGCAGGCTACGAAGCCGTGCTGACCTCTCCTGAGCACCAGTCCGGTACCGAACGTGTTGCGGAAGTCGTTGCCGGCAAACCGTTTATGGGCTTCGAGGTCGTGCTGAACGTGCAGGGTGACGAGCCCCTCGTCGCCGCCGACGCGCTGCGCGGCGCCGTCGCGCGCGTGCGGGGTGGGGACCCGATCGGAACCGCGGCGGGCTCACTCGATCCCGCGCTCGCGGGCGATCCGAACCGGGTCAAGGTCGTCGTGGACGCACGCGGGCGGGCGCTGTACTTCTCCCGCGCCGCGATCCCGTTCGACCGCGACGGTGGCGGCGACGTGGTCTACTACCAGCACGTCGGTGTGTACGCCTACACGCGCGAGGCACTGGAGCGCTGGGTGCGGCTGCCGAGCGTGCCTGCGGAGCGTTGGGAGCGGCTCGAGCAGCTGCGCCCGCTGTTGCACGGCATCCCGATCGGGGTGGCGCTGTTCGCGGCCCCGGCGGCGCCCGGCGTGGACACGGCGGACGATCTCCAGTACGCGGAAACCCGCTTGACCCGGCGCTTGAAGGAGGTGAGTCCGTGAGCTCGACGAAGTACATCTTCGTGACCGGCGGCGTGGTGAGCTCGCTCGGCAAGGGCATCGCGGCCGCCTCGCTCGGGCGGCTGCTCGTGGAGCGCGGCCTCCGGGTGACGATCCAGAAGTTCGACCCCTACATCAACGTCGATCCCGGCACGATGTCGCCGTTCCAGCACGGCGAGGTCTACGTGACGGACGACGGGGCCGAGACCGACCTCGACCTCGGCCACTACGAGCGATTCATCGACCGCTCGCTGTCGCAGGTGAACAACGTCACGACGGGGCGGATCTACCTCTCGGTCATCACGAAGGAGCGGCGCGGGGAGTACCTCGGCTCGACGGTGCAGGTCATCCCGCACATCACGGACGAGATCAAGGCCGCGATCCGGCGGCTCGCCCCGGACCACGACGCGGTCATCACGGAGATCGGCGGCACGGTGGGCGACATCGAGTCGCTGCCATTCCTCGAGGCGATCCGGCAGTTCCGTCAGGAAGTCGGCCGCGACAACACGCTGTTCATCCACCTCACCCTCGTTCCCTTCATCGCCGCCACCGCCGAGCTCAAGACCAAGCCGACCCAGCACTCCGTGCGGGAGCTGATGCAGATCGGGATCCAGCCCGACATCCTGGTGTGCCGTACCGAGCGCCCGCTGTCGGAGGATCTGAAGCGCAAGATCGCCCAGTTCTGTAACGTGGATTTCGGCTGCGTGGTCGAGAGCCCGGACGTGAAGTCGATTTACGAGATTCCGCTGAAGCTGCACGAGCAGGGGCTGGATAAAGAGGTGTGCCGCCGGCTCCATCTCGAGACCAAGGAGCCCGACCTCCGCAGCTGGGCGGCGATGGTGGAGAAAATCCTCCGGCCCCCCGAGCGGGTGCGCATCGCCGTCGTGGGCAAGTACACGGAGCTCGCGGACAGCTACAAGAGCATCCACGAGGCGCTCGCGCACGGGGGGATCGCGAACGACTGCGGCGTGCAGACCGATTGGATCTCGTCCGACCGCTTTACCGACCAGGAGACCGCGGGCGAGTTGCTCGGCCCGTACGACGGGCTGCTGGTCCCGGGCGGCTTCGGCGTGCGCGGAGTGGACGGGATGCTCGAGGCCATCCGCTGGGCGCGCGAGCACAAGCTGCCGTTTTTCGGGATCTGTCTGGGGCTGCAGACGGCGATCATCGAGTTCGCGCGCGACGTCGCGAGGCTTCCCGACACGAACTCCAGCGAGTTCGCCCCCGAGTGCGAGAACCCGGTGATCGCCCTGATGCACTCTCAGGAAGGCATCCAGGAGATGGGCGGCACGATGCGGCTCGGGGCCTATCCCTGCAAGCTGCGTCCCGGCTCGCGCGTGGCCCAGGTGTACGGCGCCCTGGAAGTGAGCGAGCGGCACCGCCACCGCTACGAGGTGTCGAACGCGTACCGCGACGTGCTGGCGGAATACGGGATGCGCTGCTCGGGCCTCTCGCCCGATGGCTCGCTGGTCGAGATGATCGAGCTGCCGGACCATCCCTGGTTCATCGGGTGCCAGTTCCATCCCGAGCTCAAGTCGCGCCCCACGCGCCCGCACCCGCTGTTCGCAGGATTCGTGGGGGCGGCGCGCCACGAGCGGCGCGCCAAGGGCGCGGTGCCCGCCGAGGCGGAGCGACCGTCCGAGCTCGCCGGCCTGCACGACTGACATGGTCCACCACTTCGGGGCCACCCCGTTCCTCATCGCGGGGCCGTGCGTCGTCGAGTCCGACGACCTGAACGTCCGCGTCGGCGAGGCGCTCGCCGACCTCGGCGCGAAGCTCGGGGTGCACGTCGTCTACAAGGCGTCGTACGACAAGGCGAATCGCTCCCGCCTGAAGGGCGCCCGCGGCCCCGGACTCGAAGCCGGCCTGCGAGCGCTTGAGCGCGTGCGGGCCGCGACGGGCCTACCCATCCTGACCGACGTACACGAGCCGGGGCACGTCCCGGCGGCCGCCCAGGTGGCAGACGTGCTCCAGATCCCGGCGTTCCTGTGCCGGCAAACCGATCTGCTGGTCGCCGTCGGCCGCGCGGAGCGCGCCGTGAACGTGAAGAAAGGGCAGTGGATGTCGCCCGAGGGGATGGCCGGCGCGGTCGAGAAGGTGCGCGCCGGTGGTGCCCCCGAGATCGCCGTCACGGAGCGGGGGACCTTCTTCGGCTACGGCGACCTCGTCGTCGACATGCGCAACTTCACGCGGTTGCGCGCCGCGTGCCGCGTCCCCGTCGTGTACGACGCCACGCACTCGGTGCAGCAGCCGGGGCAGGGCCCGGACGGCGCGAGCGGCGGCCTGCGCGACTTCATCCCGCCGCTGCTGTACGCCGCCGCTGCCGCCGGAGCCGATGGCTTCTTCCTCGAGACGCACCCCGACCCCGACCGCGCGCCGTCGGACGGGCCGAACATGGTGCCGCTCGATCAGCTCTACGGCGTGGTGAGCGTGGCGCTCGAGATCTGGCAGCGGGCGCGGGAGGCGGTCCGTGCATAGCACCTTTGGCGGCGGTCGGGACCCACGCCCCAAGGGGGGTGACCCGATTCGGTGGGAGCAGTCATGATCGACGTTAGTCTCGCCCGCCGCCTGAAGCTCGTCGGCTTGGACGTCGACGGCGTCCTCACCGACAACGGGATCTATGTCGGCATGGTGGGCGATCACCCGGTCGAGCTCAAGCGGTTCCACATCCAGGATGGGCTGGGTATCAAGTTGCTGCGCGACGCAGGACTCGTGGTGGTGCTGGCGAGCGCGCGACGCTCCGAGGCCACCGAGCTGCGGGCTCGCGAGCTGAAGGTGGACGAGGTTGTGCAGGACAAGAGGAAGCTACCGGCATTCGAGGACCTGCTGCGGCGACGCGGCGTGTCGTGGGAAGACTGCGCGTTCGTGGGCGACGACCTTCCCGATCTTCCGCTGCTGCGGCGGGTGGGGCTTCCGATCGCCGTGGCGAACGCGGTTGCTGAGGTTGTGGCCGCGGCACAGCTCGTGACGAGGGCCCCCGGCGGACAAGGCGCGGTCCGCGAGGTGGCCGAGCACATCCTCCAGGCGCGCGGCGAGTGGCATGGTTTGGTCACGAAGTACTTCGTGGAGCGTGGCGATGTCGCGCACGGAGCCGAACGATCTCGTTGAGCGCGGCCGCCGGGTCCTCGCCCTCGAAGCGGAGGCGATCCGGCGGGTCGCCGAGCGGCTCGGCCCCGCCTTCGCGGCGGCCGTGCACCTCCTCGCGGGGGCGCCGGGCCGGCTGATCGTCTCCGGGGTCGGCAAGTCCGGCCTCATCGCCCGCAAGATCGCTGCGACGCTCACGTCCACCGGCACCCCGGCGTCGTTCCTCCACCCCGTCGACTCGTTGCACGGCGACCTGGGCATCGTGGGCCGGCGCGACGTGGCGATCCTGCTCTCGAAGAGCGGGGCCTCGGACGAGTTGTTCGGGCTCGTGAGCCAACTCAAGCGGCTCGGCGTCCCCATCATCGCGATCACGGGAGCGCCCGATTCCGCCCTTGCCCGTCAGTCGGACGTGGTGCTGGACGCGAGCGTCACCGAGGAAGCCTGCGCCGAGACCCTCGCGCCGACGAGCAGCACCACCGCCGCCCTCGCGCTGGGCGATGCGCTGGCCGTGACGCTGCTCGAGATGAAGGGCTTCCACCGCGAGGACTTCGCGGCGCTCCATCCCGGCGGCGCCCTGGGGCGGAACCTGTTGCTCCGGGTCGCCGATGTCATGCTGACGCGGGACCTGCCCACGCTCGCGCCCGACCGCCCGATGCGCGAGTGCGTGGTGCTCCTCGCCGAGAAGCGCGGCACCGCAGCCGTCGTGGACCGGGCGGGCGGCCTCGTGGGCGTCGTCACCGCGGGCGACCTGACCCGCCTGATGGAGAAGACGGACCGCTTTCTCGACATCCCGGTAGGGAACGTGATGACGCAAACCCCGAAGAGTACGACGCCGGAGGAGCTCGCCGGGGCGGCCGTGGCGCTGATGGAGAAGCACGGGATCATGGCGCTGCCGGTGCTCGACGGCGGCCGAAAGCTGGTGGGGATGGTGCACCTGCACGACCTGATGAAGGCAGGGGCGGCATGAAAGACAGGACGGCGTCGAGGGGAGGCGTCGAGGAGAATCGTCAAGGACCTGCGTCGCGTTGGGACGCCGCTCCTCGACGATTCCTCTTGACGCTTCTTCTCGACGTTGTTTTGGTTTCCGGTTGCGATACCGGCATCAAGCCGACCGCGACCATCGCCGCGACCGATTCCGCCGACCAGATCCTCATCAACATGTCCCACTACGTGACCGACGGCGGCATCCAGCGCGCCCACGTGCGCGCCGACACGGCGTACTTCTTCTCCCCGATGCAGACCGCCGAGCTGCGCAGCGTCCACATCACGTTCTACGATACCGAGGGGGCCGAGACGTCGACACTCACGTCGCGCGAAGGCACGTATCACTGGCGCTCGGGCGACATGGAGGCGCGCATCAACGTGGTCGTGGTGC
>QHTX01000148.1:24431-32273 GCA_003220975.1 Gemmatimonadota bacterium
TGATGGCAACCGTGCTCCTGATCACGCTCGTCCAGCAACCGACGGCGACCGCCGATACGGCCGCCGGGCGACCCTGCAAGGTGATCATCGATTCGGTGGGTCGGCAGGCCCGGCAGGTGGAGGTGCGCCGGGGAGAAACAAATGTCTTCGCCGGCGGTGGCGTGCTGGCGCATTGCGAGGGCACGGGGAGCACGCTCGCGGCCGACAGCGTCGCCTGGTTCGCGGGCACGGGTCGCTTCGACATGATCGGCCTCGCGAACCAGGTCCACATCCGCGACACCGCCATCACGCTCGACGGCCGCTTCGCCTCGTACTATTTGCGCCAGGAGCGTCTCGAGGCCCACAACCGGGTCGTCGCCGTGAACCGCAGCACCGGCTCCGTGCTGCGCGGGCCCAACCTGACCTACTATCGCGCGGTGAAGGGCGTCCGGGACACCCTGGAGATGTACGCCACGGGCCGCCCGACCATCGAGTATCGCGACCGGCCGGACTCGGGAGAGCCGTACGTCATCGTCGCCGACCGGGTGCGTTTCAAGGGCAACGACCGGATGTGGGGGGCGGGGCAGGTGACGATCGACCGCAGCGACTTCGCCGCGCGCGGCGATTCGATGCAGCTCGACCAGGCGGCCGGGTTCGGCGTGCTCGTCGGCAAGCCGCGCGTCGAGGGGAAGGGAACGCGGAGCTACAAGCTCACCGGCACGCGCATCGAGCTGGGCCTCCGCGGCCGCGAGGTCCGCCAGGTGAAGGCCCTCGGCAACGGCGTCGCCACCGGGTCGGACTGGCGTCTGACCGCCGATACGATCCACCTGCACATCGACCGCAAGAAGCTCCAGCAGGCGTTCGCCTGGGGCCCGCGCGACTCGACGCACGCCCGGGCCGTTTCCACGCTGCAAACGATCCGCGCCGATTCCCTCGCGCTCGACCTGCCCGACGAGGTGCTGACGGAAGCCCGCGGCTTCGGGCACGCCTTGTCCACGTCCAAGAAGGATTCGACCGCCGCGGCCAGCGTGGACTGGATCGCGGGCGACTCGCTCACGGCGCGCTGGGCCCAGGAACCCGACCCCGGCGGGGCGGGACAGCCGAAGAGCAAGCTGCACCGCCTGATCTCGCGTGGCTCCGCGCGGTCCCTCACGCATCATTACAACCAGCGCGATTCGCTGCCGTCGCTCAACTACTCGCGCGGCGCCATGATCGACGTCTTGCTCAAGGCCGATCGGGTCGACAGCGTGTTCGTCACCGGGGGGGCCAACGGCGTGCAGCTCGAGCCCAAACCCCCCGTGCCCGCCGACACCACCAAGAAGAAGCCGCCGAGCCGATGATCGCCGACCTGCTCGCCGCCCGGGACTCCTCGCTCCCGCTCGCCGCCGCGGCGCTCGCCCGGGTGGCGGACGAGCACGGGCGCGCGGCGTTCGGGGACCTCGCGATCGCCTACCGGGAGGAATTCCTCAAGCTGCGCGCGCACTCCCGCGGGGCGAGCCTGCCCGAGCTGAGCGGGTTGTCGGTGGAAGAGTTTCGCACCAGTCTCCGGACGTCGATGCTGCCGCGGCTCGCCCTCATGAAGATCGTCGCCTACCCGGTGGGCATCCCGTACGACGACACGCCGATCGCCTTCACGTCCGACGTATGGACCGAGCTCGGCGGGGACCGCGCCGGCGCGGCGGACCGGCTGCTCGACGCCGCCGAGCGCGCGCTCGCCCGCGCCGAGTCGGCGAGCGGCGAGCACCAGGTGGTGACCGGCGGCAGCCTGCTCGAGGCGCACGGACTCGTCAAGGTGTACAAGGGCCGCCGTGTGGTGAACGACGTGAGCGTGCGGCTCGAGCAGGGCGAGATCGTGGGCCTGCTCGGCCCGAACGGGGCGGGCAAGACCACGACGTTCTACATGATCACCGGCCTCGTCCGGCCGGACGGCGGCCGCATCGTGCTCGACGGCCGCGACACGACGGACGAGCCGATGTACCGCCGGGCGCAGATGGGGATCGGCTACCTGGCTCAGGAGCCGTCCGTGTTCCGCAAGCTGACGGTCGAAGAGAACGTGCGGGCCATCCTCGAGACGCTCCAGCTCAGCGATGCGGAGCAGGCGGAGCGGCTGGAGCGGCTGCTCGACGAGCTGGCCATCAAGCACCTGCGGCGCCAGAAGGGCTTCCAGCTCTCGGGGGGCGAGCGCCGCCGGCTCGAGATCACGCGGGCCCTCGTCACCGAGCCCAAGTTCATGTTGCTCGACGAGCCCTTCGCGGGCGTGGACCCGATCGCCGTGCACGACATTCAGACGATCGTGGCGGGGCTGCGGCATCGCGGGATCGGCGTGCTGATCACCGACCACAACGTGGAGCAGACGCTCGACATCGTGGATCGCGCCTATATCATGTTCGAAGGGAAGGTTCAGGTCTCGGGCACCGTGCGCGAGCTGGTATTCGACGACCGGGTGGCGAACCTCTACCTCGGACCCACCCTCACCGCGCGCCTGCGCGCGCGCCTCACCGCGGCCGCGTGAAGACCGGACTGCAGCAGCACGCCGCGCTCTCGCAGCAGCTGCGGATCAATCCGCGTCTGTACCAGGCGATGGATCTCCTCTACATGCCCCTGCTGGAGCTGCAACAGCATCTCAAGCAGGAGCTGCTCGGCAACCCGTTCCTCGAGCTGGTGGAGCCCGAGGAGGAGACCGAGGTCCAGCTCTCGGAGGACGGCAAGGAAGCCGAAAAAGAGAAGGCCGGCGACGACGAGCCCAACTGGGAGGACATTCTCCTCGACGACGGCTCCGACCAGGGCGTGCCGCCGCGCGACATGAGCGAGGCCCGCGAGTACGTCGAGCCGGTCCCGGTCGAGACCAAGGACCTGAGCGACTACCTGCGCGACCAGGTCCGGCTGCTCGATCTCACGCCGCGCCAGCAGCTCCTCGCCGAAGAGTTCATCGGCAACATCGCCGAGGATGGCTACCTCGGCGCGACGCTGGAGGAGATCGTCAGGGGGGCGAACCAGCTGCTCGAGGAGCATGCCGTCGAGTCGGAGCAAGAGGTGCACCCGCAGCTCTATACCCTCGGCGATGCCGAAGAAATGGTGCGCATCATCCAGAAGCTCGATCCCCCCGGCGTGGGCGCGCGCGACCTGCGCGAGTGCCTGCTGCTCCAGCTCGAGGCGCGCGGCGAGACCGGCACGCTCGCCTACCGGCTGGTGCGGGAGGCCTTTGAGGATCTCAAGGCGCACCGCTGGAGCGACCTCGGCAAGCGCTTCGGCCTGGACGCCGCCGACGTGCAGAACGTGGCCGACGAGCTCGCCAAGCTCGATCCCAAGCCCGGCCTGCAGCACTCCGCCGCAGGCGACCAGTACATCATGTCCGACCTGGTCGTCGAGAAGATCGACGGTGAGTACAAGGTGTTCCTCAACGACGGCGGCCTGCCGCGGCTCCGGATCTCGAAGACCTACCAGCAGATCGCCCGCGACAAGAAGAAGTTCCAGGGCGAGAACAAGGACTTCATCAACCAGCGCATGAACAGCGCGCACTGGATGATCCAGGCGATCGAGCAGCGGCGCCAGACCATGCTCAAGGTGATGAACTTCATCGTCGACCGTCAGCGGGAGTTCTTCGAGAAGGGCGTAGAGTACTTGAAGCCTCTCACCCTGCGCGAGGTGGCGGACGTCATCAACATGCACGAGAGCACCGTCAGCCGCGTGACCAACGAGAAGTACGTCCAGACGCCGCGCGGCCTGCTGCCCCTCAAGTTCTTCTTCTCGAGCGGGCTCTCCACCACGACCGGCGAAGACGCCAGCGCCCGCAGCATCAAGGCCCAGATCCAGAAAATGGTGGCGGACGAGGACCCCAAGAACCCTCTCACCGATCAGCAGATCGTCGAACTGTTCGAGCAGAAGGGGGTCAGGATCGCCCGCCGCACGGTGGCCAAGTATCGCGACCAGCTGAGCATCCTGCCGGCCCGGATGCGGAAGCGTCTATGAGCCTCGCGACGCCCGCTGCCACGCCGGAGGTCAGCGTGCTCGTCCCCGCGAAGGACGAGGTCGAGAACCTGCCCGAGTTCGTGCGCCAGGCGCGCGACGCGCTGCTGCCGCTCCCCTACGCCGCCGAAGTGGTGGTGATCGACGATGGCAGCCGCGACGGCACGGCCGAGGCGCTGCGGGAGCTCGCGGCGAAGCACGCGTTCGTTCGCGTGATCACCCACCGCAGCCAGCGCGGCATCGCCGACGCGCTCCGCTCGGGCGCCGATGCCGCGCGGGGCCGCGTCCTCGTGTTCTATCCCGCCGACCTGCAGTACAGCCCGGCCGACATCCCCGGCCTCGTGGCGCCGATCCTCGACGGGGAGGCGGACATCGTGACCGGCACGAAGCAGGGGCATTACGACAGGCGCTTCGTGTCGTGGGTCTACAACGCGCTGTGTCGCTGGCTGTTCGGCGTTCGCGTCACGGACCTGAATTCCGTGAAGGCGTATCGCCGGGAAGTCGTGGACGGCCTGCCGACGCGCCCCGACTGGCATCGCTTCATGGTCGTCATCGCGGCGGCGCAGGGCTTCCGGCTGCGGGAGCACCCGGTCTCGCTCCAACCCCGCCGGGCGGGGCGGTCGAAGTTCGGCATCGGCCGCATCCCGGTGGGCGTGCTCGATTTGGTGTCGGTGTGGTTCCAGCTCAGGTTCGGCCGCAAGCCGATGCTGTTCTTCGGCGTGACGGGGGCGGCGCTCATCTGCCTCGGCGGTGCCGTTGGGGCGTATGCGTTGGTCGAGCGATATGTGTTCGACCACGGCAATCGCGCGTTTCTCTATCTGGTGTTGCTGCTGGTGATCGCGGGGATCGCGCTGTTCGGCTTCGGGTTCGTGGGGGAGATGGTGGCGGAGATGCGAGAGGAGCTACGGGAGCTGCTGCGACGGCAGCAGGACCACCGAGACCGCTGAAACAACCGCCGGAGGACCGTCCCATGCATCGAAGGTCGTACGTTCGGGTGATCGTCCCGGGGTTCGTCGCCCTGCTCGCGGCATTTGCGGCGTGCGACGATCACGCGCCCGGTCTCACCGATTCGCCGATCGTCGATCTCGCTGCCCTGACCACGCACCCCGGCGGCGTCGTTTCGGCCACCCAGCCCTTGGGGCAGCGCCCGTTCGGGACTGCGGTTTCGCGCCACGGCGTCGTATACGTCACGCGCCTGGACGCCGAGAGTCTGGGGCGGGCCAAGCTCCCCCACACGACGTTCTCCGACGGCGTGACCGTCGGCTCCGTCCCCACGGACGTGGCATTCACCCACGACGGCAAGACCGCGTACGTGGCGAACCAGTTCAGCGACAACGTCGGTGTCGTCGACGTCGGGCGGGATACGCAAGTGGACGTGATTCCCGTGATCGGCGACCCGTTCGACGTCATCGTCGCTCCCGACGACCAGACGATCTTCGTGAGCACGAACGTCGACACGGTGTATCGCATCGATCCAGTGTCGAAGACGGTCGTGGCCAAGTTTGGCCTGCCCACGGAATTCGGCGTGGTGTTGATCGGACTGACTTTCAACCGCGACGGTACGTTGCTGTACGCCGGCACCCGCGCGGCGGGGACGGTAATCGAGTACAGCGTCACGGCAAACGTCGTGCTCCGCACCATCCCCGTCGGCGGCCAGCCCCAAGGGGTGGCCGTTTCGCCGGACGGCACGGAGCTGTACGTCGCCGACGAGACCGGGTTCCAGCTGCTCGTGTGGAGTCTCACGACGAACACCCTCACGGCTGCCGTGCCGTTGGGCGGGAGTCCCTTCGATCTGAAGCTGACCCCGGACGACGCGCAGATCTACGTCGGCGTCCGGACCAGCGGCCAGGTGCAGGTGTTCGACCGCGTGACGCAGGCCCTGGTGACCACGATCGCGACTGGCGGCGCACCCCGGCGCATCGCGTTCGACCGACGCGGCCGGACGGCCGTCATCGCCAACGAGGCGGGGTGGGTGGACTTCGTCAAGTGACACGCCGCAAGCGCGGTCCGGGTGTCGTGACGTAGACGGGGCCTCGCACGCGGCCTAGATTGCTCGGACCATGGGCGCGAAGATCGGTCCGTCGTCTCCCGAGCTGGCCGCGTTCTACAGCGCGCGCAGTGCCTGGCGCAGCCGCGGCGAGGAGCGGATGCGGTTCCGTAAGGCGAGCGCGCTCGCCCGCGTCCCGCCCGGCGCGGCCGTGCTCGACATCGGGTGCCGGGACGGTGGGCTGCGCGCGTTCCTCCCGCCGGGTGTGCGCTACCAGGGGCTCGACATCGCGCCCGAATTCGCAGCGCCCGATATCCTCATCCAGGACATCTCCGGCGGCCTCCCGTTCCCGGACGGGGCATTCGACTACGTGTTCTGCATCGACGTGCTCGAGCACGTGCCGCATCCGTTCTTCACGCTGAGCGAAATCCACCGTGTGCTGGGCCGGCACGGCGTCCTCGTGCTCTCAGTGCCCAACCCCTACCACGTCAAAGAGATCATCTGGAACATCTTCCGAATCCCCGACCGGCAAGGCCACATGTACGGCTGGACCCGGCAAACGATGACCCGGCTCGGGGAGATGAACGGCTTTCGGCTGGAGCAGTCCGGGGGGACCTACCTGCACCCCCCGATCCCGATGTTCGCGCTGCTGGCGCGCTCGATCGTCTATCGCTTCGTGAAGGCTTAAGACCCCCCCCCGTCGCGCGCCAGACGGATCCCGTAGCGGCCGAGGAACAGGGCAAGCTCCTCGGTGAGCGGCGACCCGCCACGGCTCCGGGTGCGGCCGCCCAGATCGAGCCAGTGGACACCCGCCGCTCGATAGCTGGTGAGCGCTGCGGCGCCGAGGGGCGCCTCGCTCAATACCGTGTCGCCGGCGCCGGGTGCGGCGGGCGACGGCTTGCCGTCGCGCAGCCACAGGAGCCGCCACGCCCGCCGACGGCGGGTGTACGTGCGAAACGGAGCCTCGGCACCCACCGTCACGCCCCCGTGCCGCACCGAGCGGTCGAACTCCGTCATAATCGTCTCCACCAGCTCGGTCTTCTGCCGCTCGCTCAGCGGCCGCGGGAAATCCGGCGCCGACCGGATGACCTTCGCCGGGGAGCCCACCGCCAGGCTGTAGGGGGGGATGGTGCCGTGGACGAGCGAGTCCGCTCCGATCACCGTGCCGTCGCCGATCGTCGTGCCGGGCATCACGAACACCCGCCACGGTAACCAGACGCTCTTGCCAAGCGTCACCGGCTCGTAGTTCACCGGATAGCCATCGAGCGCGCTCAGCCAGACGCCGTGCGTGAAGATGAGACAGTGACCGCCGATGCCGGTGTCGTCCCCGATGACTACGGGCTTCGTGGGATTGATGAACGAGAGCTGCAGGATGATCGTCCGGCTGCCCAGCGCGAAGCGCGACTCGGGCAGCTGCGGGCCGCCGACGTACACCTGCTCCCGGATCTTCGCGTCCTCACCGATCTCGATCGTCTCGCACGACACGTAGCTCATGGTGCCGATGCTCGAGTGTCGACCGATCCGGATGGTGCGCCCTTGGACGATCGCGAGAAAGCCGATCTCCACGAAGTCCCCGAGCTGCACCGCGTCGCCGACCACGACGCCCCCGAAGCTGAAGCGTACGCCACGGCCGATGCGATACCCGAGGAACAGGCGATAGGCGAGGATCTTGAGGGAGCTCGGCAGCCAGCCGAAGGTGACGAGATGCCGCCACGGGATGCGGTCCTTCGGCAACAACGGCTCAGCCATGGGCGCGCCACTCCGGGTCGGATTCGCGTCGCCGGGTAAGATAAGCGCTGACCGCGCTCCGCGCCGTATATATTGCAGGCCGTGATCCGACTGCCATCGGGCGAGCCGCTGAGCGGCGCGGAGCGCTACGGCCTCGAGCTGCTCGTGGACCTGGCTCGCCT
>QHTX01000148.1:32354-40466 GCA_003220975.1 Gemmatimonadota bacterium
ACTGGTACCTGGAGCGCGGGGACGGCATGGTGCGCGTCTCGCGGGCCGCGCTGCGGCAGATCACGGCGGTGGCGGGCGCCGCAGCGGAGCACCGGACCGCCGCGCGCGACCGCCACGGCCGCGTGCCGTCGGCGGAGAACGCGCTGGTGCGTCACGGGCTCGATGCGGAGCCGATCGTGTCGCGCGCCGCCACGCGGCTGCGCGCCGCCGTGATCGCGAGCGCCGGCCGGCGACGGGTGGTCCTCGCGACGCCGTGGCCCGACGGCAAGCGCTGGGCCGCGGCGTTCACCCACGACCTGGACGTCGTGGCGTACTGGCCGCTGTTCACGCTGCTGCGCCTGGCCGAGCTCGCGAGAAAGGGACAGCTCGGCCGCTGGGGTCGAACGCTCGGCTCGGCGCTCGCGGCTACCGGCCGGGATCCGGTGGGGCAGGGGATCCGGACCCTGCTGGAAACCGAGCGGCAGCACGGCGTCCTCTCCACGTGGTTCGTCCTGTGCGGAACGCCGACGCTCGCGACCATGCGGGCCGGAGACCTGACGTATCGGCCGGAGTCGCCGGCCGCCGCGGCGATCGTCCGGAGTCTGGTGGAGCGCGGCTGCGAGATCGGCTTGCACGGCAGCTTCGCCACGTCGGATCGCCCCGACCTGTTCCGCGAGCAGCGCGCCCGGCTGGAGCGACTCGCCGGCCGACCGGTGGCCGGCGTGCGGCAGCACTTCCTCCGCATCCGGCCCGGCGCCACCCATCACGCCATGCTCGCCGCGGGGTTGCGCTACGATGCCACCGCCGGGTTTCCCGATCGCAACGGATTTCGGCTCGGCGTGGCGGATGTGATCCCCGCCTGGGACGCGGGCGGCGAGCGGCCGATCGGCCTCGAGGAAGTCCCGCTGTGCTGGATGGACCGCGCGCTCTCCAAGTACCGTGGCGTCGAGGACCCCGAGCGCTGGGTCGCCGCAGGGCTGGCCCTGGCGCGCGCCTGCCGCGACGTGGAGGGCCTCTGGGTCGGCGTATGGCACCCCAATCTCACGGCGCCCCTGGGGTTCCCCGGCGCCCCCGCGGCGTTCGACGAGCTGGTCCGCGGCGTCACGGGCGATGCGCCGTTTGTCGGGACGCTGGGCGCCGTGGTTCGGTGGCGCGTCGCCCGCCGCAGCGTCCGGATTCGCCGCGTCGCGCCCGACGGGCGCCTCGAGGCCTACACCGCGCTGCCGGCGCCCGCTCCGCTGGCGCTCGAGGACGCCGCCGGCCGGACGCTCGAACCGGTGCAGGCATGAAGGTCCTGTTCCTGGCGCACTCCTTCCCGCGCTACATCACGGATCCGGTCGGCTCGTTCGTGCTGCGGCTCGCAGCCGCGCTGCGTGCCGCCGGTGTGGAGGTCACGGTACTCGCCCCCAGCGCGCCCGGCCTGGCGCGTCGCGAATCATTCGAGGGGGTGCCGGTGGAGCGGTTTCGCTACGCCCCCCGACGTCTCGAGACCCTGGCGTACACCGCGACGATGCGGCCGCGCGTGCAGCGCTCGTGGGCCGCGCGCCTCACGTTGGCGAGCTTCCTCGTGGCCCAGCTCGTCGCGGCGCTGCGGCTGCGGCGCCGGTTCCGCTGGGACCTCGTGCATGCTCACTGGTGGATGCCGGGCGGCCTCGTGGGCACCCGGCTCGGTGCCCCGCTGGTCACCACGCTGCACGGCTCCGACCTGCGGCTGGCCCAGGACGTTCCCATCGCCGCCCGGCTGTTCCGCTACGTCGTGCGTCGCTCCGCCGTCGTGACCACCGTGTCGCGGTGGCTCGCGCAGGGGACGGCGGCGCTCGTGCCCGATGTCCGCCCGGTGGTGGCTCCGATGCCGATCAAGGGCGACCTGTTCCATCCGGGCGGCGCGCGACCGCCCGCCCGGCTGCTGTTCGTGGGCAAGCTGAACGAGCAGAAGGGCGTCGGGCACGTGCTGCGGGCGCTGGCCCGGATGCGGTGCCCTGCGACGCTCGACATCGTCGTGGGCGTGGGGAGTGTAGAGGACGAGGCGCGGGCGCTCGCGGCCTCGCTCGGCATCGCGGAGCGGTTGCGGTGGCATCCGCTGTTGCCGCAGGCCGAGCTGGCGGATCTCTACCGCAGCGTCACGGCGCTGGTGATGCCCGCCGTAGACGAGGGGTTCGGGCTGGTGGCGGTCGAGGCGCTGCTGTGCGAAACGCCCGTGGTGGCGTTTGCGTCCGGCGGCTTGACCGACATCGTGGTGCACGAGGAGACGGGTCTGCTGGTCCCGGCGGGCGACGGCGACGCGCTGGCGGCCGCGCTCGATCGGCTACTCGCGCTGCCCGACCGCGGGGCGGCCCTCGCGCAGGCGGGCCGCCGGCGCGCGCTCGCGCTGTTCGGGCCGGAGGCCGCCGCCCGCCGCTACGCCGAGCTGTATCGGACCGCGCTTGACCGCGCCGGCCGATAGGGCAGCGCGCCCGCCGCGCCGCACCTTGCCCGGGCCCTGGGTCTGGGCGGTGCAGCTCACGGTCGGCGCCGTCGTCGCGCTGCTCGTCGGGCGGGCGCTCGTGCGCAACTGGAGCGCGTTCCGCTCCCTGCACGTCGCTATCGCGTTCCAGCCCGGGTGGCTCGCGCTCTCCGTACTCGCTGTCTTCGCCACGTACGCCATTCAGGTGGAGTCCTGGCGTCGGGTGCTCGCGGGCTGGGCACAGCGGTTGCCCTATGCCCGCGCCCTGCGCATCTGGATGCTCGTAAACCTGGGCCGCTACGTCCCGGGGAAGATCTGGAGCGTGGCCGGCCTCATGGTGCTGGCGCAGCGGGCCGGCGTCGATGCCTGGGCGGCCGCGGCTTCGGCCGTCGTGATCCAGGCGCTGGGGATCGGGACGGCGGTGGTGGTCGTGGCCGCGGCCACGCCGAGCGCCGAGCCGCCGTGGCGGCTCGCGGCCGCCGCCGCCGCTGCCGCCGGGACGATCGGGCTGCTCGCGTGGAACCGCCCGGCGCAGGCATTGGCACGTCTCCTGGGATCCGCGGCTCAGTTTCGGGCGCTGCCGCTCGCGGCGGCGGTCCGGGGCGGGGGATTGACCCTGCTGAGCTGGGTCACGTACGGCATCGCGTTCTGGCTGTTGGCTCGGGGCCTCGGGCTCCCGCCGACGTTGCCGCTCGCCACGGCGACGGGGGTCTTCGCCCTCGGCTACATTTTAGGCCTGCTGGCGCTGTTCGCGCCGGGCGGCGTGGGTGTGCGCGAGCTCGTGTTCATTGGCCTGCTCACGCCCGCACTCGGCAGCGGGGGCGCCGTGGCGCTGAGCGTCGGCTCTCGCGTGCTCTTGACCCTGACCGAGGCCGCCGGCCCGCTGGGCATGCTGCTCTTCACCGGAAGACACAAGGAGAACGCGGGTGAACGACCGCCACCCTGACGTCGGCGCGGCTCCGCCGGTGACCTACGAGCCGACGCGACCCACGCTCGCCGCCACCGGCCTCCTCGCCCTCTGGATCGCGGTGCTGTCGTTCCCAATGCTCGGGGGACGGTGGCTCGCAAGCCCATGGAGCGATCAGTACGCTGCGGGCTACGCCTATCGCGCCTGGGGCGCCGAGTGGTGGCACCGCCTAGGGCACGTGCCGCTGTGGAATCCCGAGCTGTTCGGCGGGTTGCCGTTCGTCGCGGCGGGGCATGGAGACATCTTCTATCCGACGTCGTTCTTGCGGCTGCTCTTGCCCGTGGCCACCGTGGTGAACCTGGGTTTCGTGTTGCACTACCTACTCCTCGGGCTCGCCACCTATTGGCTACTCCGCTACCAGCTCTCGGGGGTGATCGCGTCATATCCATCTCCCGGACACGACGGAAAGCTGTTCGCGTCGACGGCACTGCCGCTCGCGCTGCTCGGGCTCGTGCTCGCCCTGCGTGACAAGCGCTGGGAAGGGTACGCGCTCTTGAGCCTGTCCGTCGCCTTGGCGCTGCTGGGGCACGTGCAGATCGCCTATTACGTGCTCATCGCGGCGGGGTTGTTCGCACTGTACCTCACGCTGGAGGAGGCGTCGGGGGGGGGGGAGCCGGCCGCTCCCCGCGTCGGACGCCTCGCCCTCGCGCTCGGCGCCGTGCTGCTCGGCTTCGGCCTCGCGATGATCCAGGTGCTCCCGTTCATCCATTACATCCCGTTCTCGCCACGCGCGCAGGGGTATTACGGGTTCGCGGGGGCGACTTCGTACGCCATCCCCTGGAATCACGTCCCGGAGTTCTTCCTGAAGGGCTTCGTGGGAGCGCGCGACACCTACTGGGGATCGAATCCCCTGAAGCTGCACTCCGAGTACCTCGGCCTCCCGATCATCGCCCTCGCCGCCCTGGGCGCGGCCGCCCAGCCCCGGCGACGGTTGATTCTGTGGCTGGGCGGGATCGGACTCTTGTTCCTGCTCATCTGTCTCGGCTCCGGGACGCCGTTTTTCCAGCTGTGGTGGTCCGTGATGCCGCTCGTGAAGAAGACACGGGCGCCGGGGATGGCCTTCTTCGTCGTGGCGTTCGTGTGCGCGGTGTTCGCGGGGCTCGGGGCGGAGCGCCTCGAGCGAAGAGAAGGGGCGAAGGCGCTGGTGCCGTGGGTGGTCGTCGCCGGCGCCATCGCGCTGCTGGGAGTCACCGGGGTATTCGGGTCTGTCGCGGTCGCACTGGCCGGGGCACGCGCGGCTGCGGCGCGGGCGACCGAGGCGCAGATCGCGTGGGGGGCGGAGAGCAGCGCCGTGGCTCTCGCCGTCATGGCGGCGGTCGCGCTGCTGGCGTTTCGAGGAAGGATCACGGCGCGCCTGTTCTCCATCACGTTGGCCTTGGTCATCGGAGCTGACCTGTGGCTCAACGCCACCCACTTCTGGGTGTACTCGCCCGACCCCTCCAAGGACCTGTTCCGGTCCGACCAAGTGACCGAACGCGCCACGGCTACGCCGCTGCCGTACCGAGCCGTGGACCTGGGTGTCTATCCCGCGGGCGGCGTGTCCCTCATGGCGTTCGGGATCCCGCAGCTGCTGGGATACGCCGGCAACGAGATCAGGTACTTCGATGAGCTGTGGGGCGGGAGAAACGAGTGGCGCAACCTGTCGCACCTCCAGTTGTGGGATCTGTTCGCGATCCGTTACGCCATCGCGCCCGCCGCGGCGCGCAACGCCGATAGCATCCCCGGGTTCCGGCGGCTGCTGGCCTCGGCGCCGACGTCGGCGGGCGTGCCGGCGAATCTGTTCGAGCGGACCCAGCCGGCACCGTACGCGCGGGTCGTCCCCGGCGCGATCAAGGCCGACCCCGACGCCGTCATTCCCACGCTCCTGGACCCGCGGATGGACTACTCTCGCCTCGTGCTGTTCACCAACGACCAACCGGTGGTGCCGGAACCGATCAAGAAGATGCCTGAGCCCAGTCCCTCACGCGCTACCGTTACGGCGTGGCAGCCCGGCCGGATGACCGTGACGCTCGAGCCGGCCGCTCCCGCACCGGGCTATCTCTTGATCGCCGAGAATTGGCACCCGGACTGGCAGGCCACTGTGGACGGTCGGCCGACCCCTACGCTACGCGGCGATTTCACCCTGATCACGGTCCCCCTGCCGGCCGGTGCCCGTAGCGTCGAGCTGGCGTTCCGTTCGCCCGACTACGAGACGGGGAAGGAGATCTCGCTCGCGTCGCTCGCCGTCCTCGTCGCCGTCGCCGTGGCGCCGCTCGTGGCGAGGCGCGTCCGGCATGCGTGAGCGGGCGCTGGTGGTCATCCCCACCTACAACGAGGCCGGGAACGTCCCCAACATCGTGCCGCAGGTGCTGGCGCAGGACCCGCGCCTCGAGATCCTGGTCGTTGACGACAATTCACCCGACGGCACGGGCCAGCTCGCCGCGGCGATCGCCGCCAAGGAGCCCCGAGTGCACGTCCTCCACCGGGAGGGGAAGCTCGGGCTCGGCACGGCCTACCTCACCGGGTTCCGGTGGGCGCTCGACCGCGGCTACGACTACGTGTTCGAGATGGACGCCGATTTCTCCCACGATCCGGAGCACTTAAAGCAGTTTCTCAAGGCCATCGAAGAGGCCGATCTCGTGCTCGGGTCGCGCTATCTGGGCGGCAAGGTGACGATCGTCAACTGGCCGATGCCGCGCTTGTTGTTATCCTATTGTGCGAACGTCTATGCCCGGTGGGTGACGGGGCTCCGCATCTGGGACCTGACAGGGGGGTTCAAGTGCTTTCGCAGGCGCGTGCTCGAGGCGATCGACCTGCCGCGGGTGCGTTCCAACGGCTATGCTTTTCAGATTGAAGTGAGCGTGAGGGCATGGCGCAAAGGATTCACGTTGAAGGAAATCCCGATCGTGTTCGTCGACCGGACCGAGGGGCAAAGCAAGATGAACAAGGCCATCGTGCGCGAGGCGGTCTGGATGGTGCCGCGCCTCAGGCTGATGGCCTGGTTCGGCCGCATCTAGTCGGCACGCCGATCTACAAGATGACGGGGTCGGGAAACGACTTCGTCATGGTCGACGGCCGGCATGCGGCGCCCGGGGACTGGTCGCCCGAAGACATCCGCGCGGTGTGCGCCCGAGGCACCGGCGTGGGCGCCGATGGGCTCGTGTTCGTGAGCCCAGGCTCGGCGCCCAATGCCGTGCGGATGGTCTATTTCAACGCCGACGGCTCCCACGCCGCCATGTGCGGCAACGCCGCCCTCTGCAGCGCCTGGCTCGCCACCCGGCTGGGCCTCGCCAACCCGGGGGCGGACATGGTGCTCGAGACCGACGCGGGGACGTACGAGAGCCGCTGTGCGGCCGGCGGCGATCGGGCCGAGCTGCACCTCGCGGCTGTGCGCGCTCCCGGCGCGGTCCCGGGACTCATCATGCTGCCCGGAGAGAGTCGCGTCGCGCTCGGCACGGTCGGTGTTCCTCATCTGGTCGTGCTGGTCCAGAACGTGGATGGCGTCGACGTCGGCGTGCGTGGTAAGGCGTTGCGCTTCGACCCGGCGCTCGGGCCTGCGGGTGCCAACGTGAACTTCATTTCCGCCGGCGCGAGCCCGTCCGAGTGGCGCATGCGCACCTATGAACGCGGCGTCGAAGCGGAAACGCTGGCCTGCGGGACGGGCGCCGTAGCGGCGGTGTGCGCGCTGTCGGAATGGGGTCTGGCGGAGCCTCCAGTGACCATCCTGACCCGCAGTGGCCGCCGGCTCGAGATCCGAGCCCGGAAGGCACCTGAGGCGACTTATGACGACATCTGGCTGGTGGGGGAGGCGCGCTTGGTGCTGCGGGGTGTGATTAACTGAGGGCCTTGTCCACATTCCCTCATGGTTTAACTTAACATAACATATATTATACGAAGTTCACCTGGGGGCTGCTCCCGCCGTCGCCCCCTTTGTCAGCTCTCCGATCCGCACTTTGGCTTCGACGGCCGCGCTCGTGGAATCGAGCTGCTGCGCGATCGTTTGGTAGGCGGCGATCGCCTTCGCCGTGTCCCCCGCCGCCAACCACGCCCGGCCCACGTCCGAGAGAGACTGGGCGCGCAGAAAGGGATACGGCGCCGCGTCCGCCGCCCGCTGGTACGCGTCGGCCGCGTCGCGCGGACGCGATGTGTTCTCGTAGGCCCCGCCCAGCAGCCCGTAGGCCTGCGCCCGATAATCGCGGCTGGCCTGGGGAGCGAACGTCTTCAGCACGTCGACTGCCCGCTGGCTCTGCCCCTGTGCCAGCCGAACCTGAGCCAGCAGGATGGTGCCCTCCTGCGCGGCGTGCGTGCCGGCGTAGTTCTCGGTGACCTGCGAGAGGACGCTCGCGGCGAGCTGGTAGTTCCGGGACGCGAGCGCCAGCCGGCCCTGCTCGAGCTGGCGTCCCGCACTACGCTCGGCGGTCCGTGTGGACAGGAGATTCCACACGAACAGCGCGGCGGCGATCGCCAGCACCGCCGCGATGTACGCGGCCGCCCGTTTGTGGTCCTTGACCCACTGCGTGAGCCACTCGACCGCCGTTGCCCCTGGCGCGGGACGCCCTGCAGCCGTTACCGATGTCGTCATGCGGTTCGTACGCCCTCAGTGATCTTCATACGTCTTCGAGTACTCCCCCCAGTGCCCCTGGGGTGACTCGAACACCCGGCCAACGGTTTAGGAAACCGCTGCTCTATCCACCTGAGCTACAGGGGCTAAGCGCCGCAATGTAGGCGGGTTACGCGTAGTGTA
>QHTX01000211.1:0-1241 GCA_003220975.1 Gemmatimonadota bacterium
CAGCAGCGCCGCCATCTGGTAGTCGGGGACGCGGCCCGCGGTATAAGCGGCGACGAGCGCGGACCACTCCTCCGGGGTCAGGGCGCCGCCGTCGCGCTTGCGCTCGATGAGCGGCACGACCAACATTACCGAGCACCCCTCCTCTGGAGCCCTTGATGCGCGGCGTCACGCCCCTCGTGCTCGCATCCGTTCTGCTTCCCGCCGCGCTCGGCGGTCAAACGCAGCTGAGCGTGGCCGAGCACCTCGCGCTCGGGGACAGCGCCCACGTGGCGCTCGCGCCGGCGCAAGCGCTGCAGCACTACCGCGCCGCGCTCGCCATCGACTCGACCAACTACCAGGCGCGCTGGAAGGCGGGTCGCGAGCTGGTGGACATTGCGAAGCAGATCGAGGGCAAGGACGACTCCTCCAAGCGTCGGCGGGACAGCCTGTACAGCGAGGCCCGCGCGTACGGCGAGGCCGCGGTGCGGGTGAACCCGAACGGGGCCGACGGCCACTTCACGATAGGGCAGGCGCTGGGCCGCCTGTCGCGCACCAAGGGCGGGGGCGAGCGCGTGCGCTTCGCGCGGATCATCTACGACGAAGGGATGAAGGCGATCGAGCTCGACTCGACGCACGACGGCGCCTACCACCTGATGGGGGCGTGGCATGCCGAGGTCAAGCGCCTGTCGTGGATCGAGCGCAAGGCCGCCGCCATCCTGTTCGGGGGCGGCTTCCTGAGCAAGGGCAACTGGGACGACGCCCAGCGATACCTCGAGAAGGCCGTGGCCCTGAAGCCGCGCAACATCTTCCACCGCCTCGAGCTGGGCGAGGTGTACGTGGATCTCGGCAAGTATTCGAAGGCGCGCGAGCAGTTCACCGCGCTCGCCACGCTGCCGATCGGGGACGTGCTCGACCCCGAGTACAAGAAGGAAGCGAGGCAGGTTCTCGAGGACATCAAGGGCGAGAAGGACGAGAGCTAGCGCCGCGCCCGCATCAGGCGCTCGATCTCGTCGGTGGTCTTGGGCGCCCGACCGGAGAGCCACTCGGCGCCGGTCGCCGTGACCAGGACGTCATCTTCGATGCGCACGCCCAGGTTCTCCTGCGTCAGGTAGATCCCCGGCTCGATCGTCAGCACCACCCCGGGTTTCAACGGCGTGCTGTAGTCGCCCACGTCGTGCACGTCCATGCCGAGCCAGTGCGACAGGCCATGAATGAAATAGCTGTCGCAGGTCTCCGCGCCGCACAGCGTGCCGGAATGCGTG
>QHTX01000211.1:1247-4039 GCA_003220975.1 Gemmatimonadota bacterium
GCGCATGTAGTCCCGGGGCACGCGGTTCAGCTGGCCGATGGTCGCCCCGGGGCGGGTCGAGTCAAACGCCGCGCGTTGGGTCGCCAGCACGAGGTCGTAGATCGCCTTCTGACGCGGGGTGAAGCGGCCGTTCACCGGGAAGGTCCGCGTCACGTCCGCCGTGTACTGTCCCCACTCGGCGCCGGCGTCCAGGACCACGAGGTCGCCGTCCTTGGTCTGGCGCCGGCTCACGTCGTAGTGGAGCGTGGTGCTGTTCGGCCCGCTCCCCACGATCGAGGGGTAGCCGACGCGGTCGGCGCCGTTGCGGCGGAACGCCGCCTCGGCGACCGCCTCGATCTCGTACTCCCACATCCCCGGGCGCGCGGCCTGCATCGCGGCGATGTGGCCCAGCCCGGAGATGTCGACCGCGGTGCGGAGCCGGGCGAGCTCGTCGGCATCCTTCACGAGGCGGAGCGAGTCGGCCACGGGGCGGAGGTTCCGCACGTCGCGCCCGTCGAACACCAGGTCCGCGACGCGCTTCTCGTCGCGGGTCGTGGCGTCGAGCGGCACGTAGACCGGTCCCGGCGCGCGGAACAGCGCGCTCCGCAGCGCGCGGTCGAGCGAGTCCGTCGGGAGCACGCGCCGGATGCCGGACAGGCGGGCCGCGACGCTGTCGGGAGCGAGCCGGAGGCCGGTCCAGCGCTCCTGCGACGGATTGCGGGGCGGCAGGAACAGCACGGTCTCGCCGCCCGCGTCGCCGCCCGCGACCATCAGGAGCCAGGCGTCCTGCGTCTCGAGCTCGGTGAAATAGAAGAACGTGTTGTTCTGCCGGAAGTCGTTGTCCTGGATGTAGTCGCGCTCGAGCTGGCGCTCGTGCGCCGCGGGGATCAGCACCACGCCGCGGCCGAGTCGGGCGAGCAGGGCGCGGCGCCGCGCGGCGACCGCGGCGGTGTCGACGGCGCGCCCCATGCCGGGGAGCTCGGGCACGGGCGTCCACGCGCCGAGCGGCGCGCGATCCGCGTCCGCGCGTCCCTGCGCCGCCGCGGTGCCGCCGAGCGCGCCGACGACGACGAGCAGCAGGAGCGATCGCATGGGCACCGAAGCTACCGCGCGCGATGTGATGCGGCAACTTGACGCCGCCTCCGCCGGGTACGCAAACTATGCCATGACTCCCCCCCCCACCGCCGCTCCCACCGCCGCCGACGCGGAACGCCTGGCGGCGCGCGTGGTCGAGCTCGAGCGCGAGCGGAAGCATCTCCTCGCCGTCATCGAGATCCTCAAGGAAGTGTCCACGTCGCTGCACTTCATCGACATCCTCCAGGCGATCGCGCGCAAGCTCGGGGAGGCGTTCGGCCTGGACCGGTGCTCGATCTTCCTGGCGGAGCGCGGCGGCGCCTCGGTGCGGCTGGTCGCCTCCTACGAGGATCCCACGATCCGCAACTACATGGTGGACCTGGAGCGCTACCCCGAGCTCAAGCGGGCGATGCAGACGGGGGAGACGGTCTTCATCCCGGACGCGACGAGCGATCCCAGCCTGAAGCACGTGAAGGGCGAGCTGCTGAACCGCCGGGTGAAGTCCATCACGGTGGTTCCCATCACGTGGCGGGGCGTGGCGATCGGCGCGATCTTCCTGCGGACATTTCGCGACGGGCCCACCTTCTCCGACGAGGACGTGCGCTTCGTGCAGGTGGTGGCGGCGCTCACCGCGCAAGCGCTGCGCAACGCGCACCGCTACGAGCGCCTGGCCCAACGCCAGCAGGAAACCGGCGAGACGATGCGCCGCATGGAGCTCGAGCGCGTGGCGTTGCTCTCGTTTCTGCGGCGGCTGCTGGGCGCCTTCGGCGAGCGCGAGGGCGCGTGGGCCGAGGGGCTGTTGCCGCGGGCCAGCGCCGAAGAGCTCGACCGCCTGGTCGGCGTCGCGATGGCCGTGATTCAGGAAGAAGCCAAGGGTCGGTGAAGGGGGGGAGAGGGGGGGGCCGGGGGGGGCGGGGGGGGCGTCCCGCCGCGCGGGCTGCCGAGCTGCGGCGGCTCCTCGAGCGCGCCAACCACGCGTATTACGTGCTCGACCATCCGGAGATCTCGGACGCCGAGTACGACCGCCTGTTCCGCGAGCTGCAAGAGCTCGAGGCCAAGCACCCCGAGCTCCGCACGCCCGACAGTCCCTCTCACCGCGTCGGCGCCGCGCCGGCGGAGAAGTTCCGCAAGCATCGCCACCTGGTGCCGATGCTGTCGCTCGCCAACGCCTTCAACGAGGCGGAGCTCGCCGAGTGGGAGGATCGCAACGCCCGGCTCCTCCCCGAGGTCCGCTCCGCCGGCTACACGCTCGAAGTGAAGATCGACGGCGCGGCGGTGAGCCTCACCTACGACGCCGGCGTGCTCGTGACGGGCGCGACGCGCGGCAACGGCGTCGAAGGGGAGGACGTCACCGCCAACCTGCGCACGGTGGTGGACATCCCCCTTCGTCTCCGGGGCAAGGGCTGGCCCGGGCGGATGGAAGTGCGCGGCGAGGTCTATATCTCGAAGTCGCGTTTCGTGAAGCTGAACGAGGAGCGCGAGCGGGCGGGGGAGCCCCCGTTCGCGAATCCCCGCAACGCCGCCGCGGGTGCCCTGCGCCAGCTCGACCCCAAGGTCACCCGCAGCCGCAAGCTGCAGATCTTCTGTTTCCACCTCGAGGCGCCCGGCCAGAAGCTGCCGGTGAACACGCAGCATGAGCTGCTGCAGCAGCTCGCGACGTGGGGGTTCCCCGTCGAGCCGCATCACACGCAGGTCGCCGGGCTCGAAGCGGCCAACCGGGAGATCGCCACGCTCGAGCC
>QHTX01000209.1:0-2026 GCA_003220975.1 Gemmatimonadota bacterium
CGTCCCGGGGCCTGACGGCCCGGGCTGTTCTTGGTTCACCATTAGAGCTCCAATCCGCCTTTGCGAGCGCCGTCGGCCACCGCCTTCACGCGCCCGTGATACTGGTAGCCGCCGCGGTCGAACACAACCTTGGTAATGCCCTTCTCCTTGGCCTTGGCGGCGAGCAGCCGTCCCAGCCCGAAGCTCCGGGCGGTCTTGCCCTTACCGTCGACCTGGAGGCCCTCGGAGGTGTCTGCGGCCCCGACCAGTGTGACGCCCCGCGCGTCGTCCACGATCTGCGCGTAGATATGCTTCGAGGAGCGGAACACGACGAGGCGCGGCCGCTCCGCGCTGCCCGCCACCTTGCGGCGCACCCGCAGGTGCCGCCGGTAGCGGCGGCTGGCCTGCGTCCGCACTTTATGGATCGTTCGCATGGTCTATTTCGCCGCCTGGGCAGTCTTGCCGGCCTTGCGCCGGACCTGCTCGCCCGCGTAGCGGATCCCCTTGCCTTTGTAGGGCTCGGGCGGCCGGATCGCGCGGATCTCCGCTGCCACCTGGCCCACGAGCTCCTTGTCCACGCCCTCGATCTTCACGAGGACGTTGTTGTCCACCGAGATCTTGATCCCCTGCGGCGCGTGATACGGCACCGGATGGGAGAACCCGACGACGAGCTGCACGCCGAACGGTTTCGGTTCCGCCTTGTAGCCCACCCCTTGGATCTCGAGCGCCTTGGCGAACCCCTTGGTGACGCCGTCCACCATGTTGGCGACGAGCGTGCGGGTGAGTCCGTGGAGTGCTTTATGCCGGCTCTCGTCGGAAGGCCGCCGTACGACGATCGTCTCGCCCTCCACCGCCACGGCCAGCTCGGCGTGGATCAACCGGCTGATCTCGCCCTTCGGGCCCTTCACGGTAATCCGCGTCCCGTCGAGCTGGGTGGTGACGCCCTTGGGAATGGGGATTGGCTTCCTGCCGATACGCGACATGGGAGCGGCCTCCTACCAGACCAGCGCGAGCAGCTCGCCGCCGATGCGGGCGGTGCGCGCTTCGCGGTCCGTCATGAGCCCCTGCGGCGTCGAGAGGATCGCCATCCCGAGGCCGTTCTTGACGCGGGGGATCTCACGCGCCTTGACGTAGCGGCGCAGCCCCGGCGCGGACACGCGCTGCAGCTCACGGATCACCGGCGCGTCGTTGTGATACTTGAGGTAGAGCCGCAGCAGCCCGTGACGCCCATCGTCCAGCACCTTGAAGTCCTGGACGTAGTGGTTGTCGCGGAGCAGCCGCGCGATCTCGACCTTCAGCTTCGACACCGGCATGTCGACGCGGCGGTGCCCCGCCTGGCAGGCGTTGCGTACCCGAGTCAGCATATCGGCGACCGGATCAATCACGCTCATCTCGCGTTCCGTCCTTTACCAACTGGCTTTGCGCACGCCGGGAATTTCCCCGCGCAGCGCGAGCTCGCGGAAACAAATGCGGCACAGCCGGAACTTGCGGAGCGTGCCCCGGCTGCGGCCGCAGCGCTGGCACCGGTAGTAGCCCCGCACTTTGAACTTCGGCTTCCGCTTGACCTTCTCCATCCACGTCTTCTTGGCCATGACTCCCTCGTCTCCTACGCGACGACCGCGACGGGGGCTTCGCCCCGGAAGGGCATCCCCAGCTCGCGCAGCAGGGCCAGGGCGGTGTCGTCCCGGCAGGCGCTGGTCACGAGCGTGATATCCATCCCGTGGATCTTTTCGACCTTGTCGTAGTCGATCTCGGGGAAGATCATCTGCTCCTTGATGCCGACGCTGTAGCTCCCCCGGCCGTCGAAGCTGTCCGGCGACAACCCCCGGAAGTCGCGCATGCGCGGCAGGGCGATGCTGATGAACCGGTCGAGGAACTCGTACATGCGCGCTCCGCGCAGCGTCACCGAGCAGCCGACCGCCATTCCCTGCCGGAGGTTGAAGTTCGCGACCGACTTCTTGGCGCGGGTCACCACCGGCCGCTGGCCCGTGACGGCCGCGAGCTCCGCCACGGCTGCGTCCAGGGCCTTGGAATTCTTGGTCGCGTC
>QHTX01000209.1:2173-2844 GCA_003220975.1 Gemmatimonadota bacterium
GGGGCGGGCCCGCGGGCTGCCCCGGCTCGCGCGGCTCACCCTCGGGGCGCTGCTTCGGCTGCTTCTTGGCCTTGGCCGCGGGCCCGGGGGCTCCGGCCTGCTTGGGCTGCTTCTCTTGCCTGGGCTGCTTCTCTTGCTTGGGCTGCTTCTCTTTCGTATCCGCCATTGCCTATCGCACCCGCGGGATGGGTTGGCCCGACTTGACCGCCGTCCGCTCCACGGTGCCATCCTTGTCCACGCGCCTCCGGACGCGCGTGGGCTCGCCCGACTTGGGGTCGAGGAGCATCACGTTCGCCGCCGAGATGGGCGCCGGGAACTCGATGATGCCGCTCTCGGCCTGGGGCGTGGTGGCCCGTTTGTGCTTCTTCACGATGTTCACGCCCTCCACGATCACGCGGAACTGCTTCGGGTAGACGCGCAGGATCTTGCCCTCCCGGCCGCGATGCTCGCCGCGGATGACGCGCACGGTGTCGCCCTTGGCGACGTGCAGCTTGGCGCGCTCGGGCTCGCGGCCGCGCTCCCGCCGGCTCTTGCGGTAGACGAGCCGCCGCATCTCAGATCACCTCCGGCGCGAGCGACACGATCTTCATGAACTTCTTCTCGCGCAGCTCCCGGCCCACCGGCCCGAAGATGCGGGTGGCCCGCGGCTCGCCCTGCTCCGTGATGAGCAC
>QHTX01000209.1:2996-5624 GCA_003220975.1 Gemmatimonadota bacterium
TGCGGGCGCCCGAGTTGTCCGCGATCTTGAGAATGGATTCCTGCTGGATCACGGTCGTCCCCTCCCCCCCGGCTCTGCCCTCACCGCGCGCGCTCCACGATCGCGACGACGCGCCAGCGCTTCATCTTCGACACCGGCCGGGTCTCCATGATGCGCACCGTGTCGCCCGCCTTGGCGCCGAGCTCGTCGTGCGCCGCGACCTGCTTGGTGCGGACCACCTGCTTCCCGTAGAATCCGTGCGCGAGGCGCCGGACCAGCGACACGGTCACGGTCTTCTGCATCTTGTCGCTCATCACGACGCCCGTCCGGAGCTTGCGGCGCCCCCTCATGGCTGCTTCCTCTCCCGCAGAATGGTCTGAATCCGCGCCATGTCGCGGCGGATCGTCCGCAGCTGCAGCGGGTTCGGGATCGCCTCGGTGGCCCGGCGAAAGACCAGGCGGAATCGCTCCTCGGTGAGCAGCGCGAGCTTCTGCTCGAGCTCCTCGGTCTTGAGCTCCCGCAACTGCTCGGGCTTCTGCGGCTTCGCCATCCTAGCGCTCCTCCCGCCTCACGAACTTGGACTTGATCGGCAGCTTGGCCGCCGCCAGCGCCAGGGCCGTCCGCGCGACCTCCTCCGACACCCCTTCGACCTCGAAGATGATCCGGCCCGGCTTCACCACCGCCACCCAGCCTTCGGGGTTCCCCTTCCCTTTGCCCATGCGCGTCTCGGCTGGCTTCTTGGTGACCGGCTTGTCGGGAAAGAGCCGCGGCCACATCTTGCCGCCGCGCTTCATCTCGCGCGTCAGCGCCACCCGCCCCGCCTCGATCTGGCGATTCGTGATCCACCCCGGCTCGAGCACCATCAGCGCGTAGTGGCCGAACACGAGCGTGTTGCCCCGCGTCGCCATGCCCTTGGTGCGGCCCTTGAACCGCTTGCGAAACTTGACCCGCTTCGGTGCCAGCATGGTTTAGACGCCCGTCTCCTCGGTCATCTCGCGCGTGAAGATCCAGACCTTCACACCGATGGTGCCGTAGGTGGTCTTGGCGGTGGACGTCGCGTAGTCGATGTCGGCGCGCAGCGTGTGCAGCGGCACGCGGCCCTCATGGTACCCTTCCGTGCGCGCGATTTCGGCGCCACCCAGGCGCCCGGCGCACTTGATCTTGATCCCCTGCGCGCCCATGCGCATCGCGCTCTGCACCGCGCGCTTCATGGCGCGGCGGAACGAGATGCGTTGTGTGAGCTGGTGCGCCACGCTGTCCGCCACGAGCTGCGCGTCGAGCTCCGGCCGCTTGATCTCCTCGACGTTGATCCCCACTTCCTTGCCGGTCAGCTGGGCCAGCTCGTCGCGCAGCTTGTCCACCTCCGCGCCCCGCTTGCCGATCACTACGCCCGGCCGGCCGGTGTGCACGGTGACGGTGACCTTGCCCGGCTTGCGCTCGATGTGCACGTCGGCGATGGCCGCGTGGGCGAGCCGGGTCTTCAGGTACTTGCGGATCAGCTCGTCTTCCTTCAGGAGCTCGGGGAAGTCGCGGCGCGCGAAGTAGCGCGAGCGCCATTGCTTCACGATCCCGAGCCGGAACCCGTAGGGATGCGTTTTCTGGCCCACTTACTTGCCCTCTTTCTTCTTGGACTTGCCTTTGGACGCCGCCGCCTTCGCCTTGGGACGCTTGCCCTTGGCGGCAGCCTTGGCCTTGGCCGCGGCCTTTACGGGGCGGGCTTTCGGCTCCGCTTTGGCTTCCGGTGACCCCGCCCTTACGGGCGGGGCTATAGGGGCCGTCTCGTCCGTCACCACGTGGATCTCCACGTGGCTGGTGCGCTTCAGGATCGGCGTCGCCCGGCCCATGGCCGCCGCGGTGAAGCGTTTGAGCGTCGGCCCCTCGTTCACCACCGCGTAGCGGACGCGCAGCCGGTCGGCGTCGAACGCCGCGTTCTGGCGCTGGGCCTGCTGCTCGGCGTTCGCCACCGCGGACTTGAGCACCTTGTGGATCTGCTTCGCGGCGAGCTTCTTCGAGAACCGGAGGATGGCGTACGCCTCCGGCACCGCGCGGCCGCGGATCTGATCGATGACGAGGCGCATCTTGCGCGCCGACTGGCGCACGGTGCGCTGAATCGCCCGGGCTTCCATCGTCTACGCCTTGGCCGCCTGCGCCGCGGCTTCGGCTTCGGCCGCCTCGCGCTCCTGCGCCGAGCCCTTGGCCGAGTGCCCGCGGAACAGCCGCGTCGCGGCGAATTCCCCGAGCTTGTGGCCCACCATGTTCTCGGTGATGTACACCGGGATGAACTTGTTCCCGTTGTGCACCGCCAAGGTGTGCCCCACGAAGTCGGGCGTGATCGTGCTGCGCCGCGACCAGGTCTTGAAGACCTTCTTCTCGTTCTTCTCGTTCAGGGCCTGGATCTTCACGAGGAGCGACGGCTCCACGTAAGGCCCCTTCTTGACGCTGCGTCCCATTATTGCGTCGCCTTCCCGCGCTTGCGCCCGCGCACGATGAGTTTCGTCGACGGTTTCTTCTTGTGCCGCGTCTTCTTGCCTTCGACCTTGCCCCAGGGCGACGCGGGCGGCCGGCCGCCCGACGTCTTGCCCTCGCCGCCGCCCAGCGGGTGGTCCACCGGGTTCATCGCCACGCCGCGCACCCGCGGATTGCGTCCCA
>QHTX01000209.1:5646-7647 GCA_003220975.1 Gemmatimonadota bacterium
CTCGTGCTCGGCGTTCGACACCTCGCCGATGGTGGCGAGACACTCCCCGCGCACCATCCGCATCTCGGTCGAGCGGAGCCGGAGGGTCACGTAATTGCCTTCCTTCGCCACCACCTGGACGCCGGTGCCGGCCGAGCGGCACAGCTGACCGCCGCGGCCGATCTTGAGCTCCACGTTGTGCACCGTGGTGCCGAGCGGGATCTCGAACAGCGGCATGGCGTTGCCGACGCGGATGTCGGAGCCGGGGCCCGAGACGACGGTGTCGCCCACGGCGAGCCCTTTGGGCGCCACGATGTAGCGCTTCTCCCCATCCGCGTAGTGCAGCAGCGCGATCCGCGCGGTGCGGTTCGGGTCGTACTCCACGCTCGCCACGCGGGCCGGCACGCCGAACTTGTCGCGGCGGAAATCGATCCGCCGGTAGCGGCGCTTGTGGCCGCCGCCCTGCCACCGGGTCGTGATGTGACCCTTGTTGTTGCGTCCGCCCGTCCGCTTCAGCGGCTCGAGCAGGGACTTCTCAGGCGTCGTCTTCGTCACGTCGGCGAAGTCCGAGACCGAGCGGAACCGCGTCGCCGAAGTCACCGGCTTGAACTGTCGGATGCCCATGTCAGCCCTCGAACACCGCGATCGCGTCACCCTCCTTGAGGGTCACGATCGCCTTCTTCCAGGACGGCCGCCGGCCCGCCCGGGCGACCGAGAGGCCGCCGGTGCGCCGCTTGGCCCGCACCACCATCGTGCGGACGTCCGTCACGGTGACCTTGAACAGCGCCTCGATCGCCGCCCGGATCTGCGGCTTGGTGGCCGCGGCGTGGACGTGGAACGCGTACTCCTTGCGGGCCTGGTAGGCGGCCGAGGACTTCTCGGTGATCACCGGCCCCACGATCATGCGGTGCAGCTCAGGCATCGCCCCCCCCTCCCCCCGATCCCTTCTCGTTCTCCTCGCCGCCCTCGGCCTTCTCACCCGCCTCACCCAGGGCGGGCAGCTCGACCACCACCGCGTCGGACCAGAGGATCTCGTACGCCGTCGCGTCGGCGAACCGCATCACGAGCACGTTCGGGATGTTGCGACCCGAGAGGTACACGTTGTGCGCGCCGCCCGCTCCGGCCGTCAGGACGAGCACCTTTTTCTCCGCCACACCCAGCTTGGCGAGCAGCTCGGCGAGCGTCTTCGTCTTCGGCTTCTCGTACTCGAGCGGGTCCACCACGAGGAGCGCCGCTTCGCGGGCCCGCGCGTTCAGCGCGGACTTTTTCGCGAGCTGGCGCACCTTCTTCGGAATGCCCAGCCGATAGTCGCGCGGGTGGGGCCCGAACACGATCCCGCCGTGCCGCCATTGCGGCGCGCGGATCGAGCCCTGCCGCGCCCGGCCGGTGCCCTTCTGCCGCCACGGCTTCTGGTTCCCACCCGAGACCTCGCTCCGCGTGCGGGTGTCGTGCGTGCCCTGGCGCTGATTCGCGAGGTAGGTGACGACCGCGCGGTGCAGCGCGTGCTCGTTCACCGTGCCGTCGAACAGCGCGGCCGGCAGGCGCACCGCCTTCTTCTTCGCGCCGGCGGCGGAGTGCCTCCCTGCTTGCGCACCGTGAGGAGCCCGTTCAGCGGCCCGGGCACCGCGCCGCGCACGAACAGCAGGTTCCGCTCGGCGTCCACGCGCACCACCCGGAGGCCGAGCTCGGTGAAGCGGCGTGCGCCCATGTGGCCCGGCATCCGCTTCCCCTTGATGATGCGCGACGGGTCGGTGCCCGGGGCGATCGAGCCCGGCTTGCGGTGCCGCGTGTTGCCGTGCGTCTCGGGCCCGCCGGCGAAGTGATGGCGGTGCACCACGCCCTGGAAGCCCCGGCCCTTCGTCACGCCCGTGACCTTCACCCGGTCGCCCGCGGCGAAGATCGTCACCGTGAGCCGGTCGCCCGGCTTGGGGGGGGGGGCTTCGCCCACCACCGGAAAGCTCTGGAGCACGCGCGGCGCGACCTCGAGGCCGGCGCGCTTCACGTGCCCGGCCAGCGCTTTGT
>QHTX01000111.1:0-9433 GCA_003220975.1 Gemmatimonadota bacterium
GCATTGGGCCTACGTGTGGGGCCTGAAGGGTCGCTATGACGAACGGGAGAACCAGGGCGAGCCCGACAAGGCGCGGCTCAACGAGTACAGCCGCGAGCTGTACCGCCAGGAGATCGCGAAGCTGGTGGAGCGGCTCAACATGTTCATCCCGGAGCGGGAGCGCTGGCTGCGCATGCCCGACGTCCGGTTCAACCGCAAGATCGGCATGCACGCGCACAAGATGTTCACGGTCGTGGGCGAGCCGATCGACGATGCCGCCACGTACCAGGCGTACCTGAAGACCGTGCTGCCGCAGCCGGAGCACTACCAGGTCGTGCACGACATCGAGAAGGAGCCCGGCTGGATCGAGCCGAAGAAAGCGGACAGCCTGCTCAAGTGAGGAAGGGGAGGGCGGGGGGGGCGCTCGTCATCGCGCACCGCGGCGCGTCGGCCCGCGAGCTCGAAAACTCGCTCGCCGCGTTCCGGGCCGCGGGGCCGCTGGGCGCCGACGCCGTGGAGCTCGACATCCATGCCACGGCGGACGGCGCCCTCGTCGTGCATCACGACGAGACCGTCGCGGGTCGCCACATTCCCCACCTCACGGGGCGCCAAGTCCGCGAGCTGCGGCTCCAGAACGGCGAGCCCGTGCCGACCTTGCCCGAAGCGCTGGAGGCCGCCGGTGCCGCGCTGGGCGTGTTCGTGGAGGTGAAGTCGCTCACTCCGCCGTTCGACGAGCGGCTGTTCGACGCGCTCGCCCACGGCCCTAACCCGTCGGGCTACGCGGTACACAGCTTCGACCACCGCATCATCCGGCGGCTCGGTCTCGAGCGCCCTGCCCTGCCGCGCGGCGTGCTGAGCTCGTCGTATTTGATCCGGCCGCTCGCGGCGCTGGAGGACGCGGGCGCTACGACCCTGTGGCAGGAGCGGACGGTCGTGGACGGGGCCCTCGTGGAAGTGCTCCACGCTGCCGGCATGCGGCTGCTCGTCTGGACGGTGGACGATCCCGCGGAGATGCGCCGGCTGCTCGAGCTCGGGGTCGACGGGCTCTGCACCAATCACCCCGAGGTCGGCCGCCAAGCGGTCGATGTGCGCGCCGCGTGAGCGGCACGGGGGGGCGCGTCGCGGTCGTCGGGGCGGGCACCATGGGCCACGGTATCGCCTACGCCGCGGCGCTTGCGGGGTTCACCGTCGCGCTCACCGACAGCCGCCCGGAGGCGCTCGCCTCGGGGGTCGCGCGGATCGCTGAGCTGCTCGCGGGGGCGGTGCGGCGCAGCAAGCTCAGCGAAGCAGACCGTGCCGCGGTCGCCGCGCGGGTGCGCCCGGAGCCCGACCTGCCTCGAGCGGCGCGCGACGCCGTCGTCGTGATCGAAGCGGTGGTCGAGGACCTGGGGGTGAAGCAGCGGCTCCTGGCGGAGCTCGCGCGCGCGGCGCCGCCGGGCGCGCTGCTCGCGACCAACACGTCATCCCTTTCGGTCGCCTCGATCGCCTCCGCGGTGCCGGCGTTGGGGCGGGGGCGCGTGGTCGGGATGCATTTCTTCAACCCGGTGCATGCGATGAAGTTGGTGGAAGTGGTGACGCACCCGAACGCTGCGGCCGAGGCGGTCGAACGCGCGGTCGCGTTCGCGCGCGCCCTCGGCAAGGGTCGAGCCGCCTGGGTCTCGCCCTCGGCCTCGAGGCGATGCGCATGCTCGAGCAGGGCGTCGCCTCGGCGGAGGACATCGACCGCGCCATGGAGCTCGGCTACAACCACCCGATGGGCCCGCTCAAGCTCACCGATCTGGTCGGCCTCGACGTGCGGCTCGCCATCGCCGACTATCTTTACCGCACGCTGGAAGAGCGGCAGTTCGAGCCGCCGAGAATCCTGCGCGATAAGGTCGCCAAGGGAGAGCTGGGGAAGAAGACGGGAAAGGGGTTCTACTCCTGGAGCGACTGAGCCGCATCACGGACGTCCACATCCATATCCAGCCCTGGCGCGACGTGAAGCCCGCCGTGATCGAGACCATGCGCCGCGGCAAAGAGGCGCAGTGGGACTTCCTCATCCGGCTGATGGACGATCCCCGCGCGCTGCTCGAGGTCATGGATCAGGCGGGGGTGTGGCGCGTGGGACTCGTCAACTATCCCTCTCCGGACGTCATCGGCTTCACGGACACCACGAACAGCTTCGCCGTGCGGTACGCCCAGGCCGATCCGGAGCGGCTGCTGCCGTACGGGGGCGTGCACCCCCGGTTCACCAAGGATGCGGCGGGTGACGTGGACCGGCTCGTCGACTTGGGGATCCGGCTCGTGAAGATCCATCCTCCACACCAGGGCTTCCCCGCGAACGCGTACACCGACGGCCTCGAGCCGCTGGGGCGGATCTATCGCCGCTGCGAGGATCGCGGCCTCCCCGTGATGATTCACACCGGAACGAGCATCTTCCCCGGGGCGCGCTCCAAGTTCGGCAATCCGATGGAGCTCGACGATGTGGCGATCGACTTCCCCGACCTGCGGATCGTCATGGCGCACGGCGGCCGGCCCCTCTATATGGAGGAGGCGTTCTTCGTGCTGCGCCGCCACCGGCAGGTGTGGCTCGACGTGTCCGGGATACCGCCCGCGCGGCTGCTCGAGTACTTTCCCCGCCTGGCCGAGGTGGCCGACCGCGTGCTGTGGGGCACGGACTGGCCCAGCCCGGGTGTGAAGGACATGCGGTTGAACATCGACCAGTTCCTGGCGCTCTCGCTCAGCGACGCCCACAAGAAAGCCATTCTCGAGACCAATGCGCTGGCTCTGTTTCCTGCTGCTCGCTAGCTCGGCGGCCGCCCAATCGTCCGGTGCCAAGCCACTCCAGTTCGATCTCACTGCCATTCCAGCCACGCGCGACTCGTTCGTGTTCGCCTTCCGCGGCGCCGAGCGCGGCTGGGCGGTCTGGCAGTACGAGATCCGGCCGCTCGAGATGACCCAGGAGGTGCTGTACACCGCGGCGTCCGAGTTCCGACCGGTCGAGGAGGAACGATTGCGCGTCGTGCTCAACCGCCAGACGAGCGAGCCGATCGCGAGCTTCCACCGGATCGATCTCTTCTCACCGGGGAGCGACACCATCATGGTAGAGCACGACCTCGAGGTGAAGCACGGCGAGATCGTCGGGCGACGCCGGGTGGGAACGAAGAACGGCGAGGTGAAGCTCATTCCCGTGGCCCGGCCGTTCTCGCCGGGCACCGTGCTGCACGACGACTATGCGCTGCTCGCGGCCGCCGTGACGAACGCCGCGCCGGGCGACTCGCTCGCCGTCCGCGCGTACAGCGAGTTCGGCGACTCGCTCGCGACGCTCAGCTTCGTCGCGGAGCAGCCGACGACCATCGAGGTTCCGGCGGGCCGGTTCGACGTGCTGCCGCTCCGCACCGGCGGGCTGCGGCTGTACGCCACGCGCGTCGCGCCGCGGCGCGTCGTCAAGGGCGAGACCCTGGACGGGACGTTCTCGTTCGCGCTGGTGCATTCCGGGCCGGTCATCCCCTCGCCGGAATGAGGCCCCTGCGGTTCCTGCCGCTCCTCCCCGGGTTGCTGGTCGCCGGCGCGACGCTGGCGCCGCCCCTCGCCGCCCAGTCGGGCCGGATCGCGTATGAATCCTTCGCGCTCCCGAACGGCCTGCGGGTGCTCTACTCCGAGGACCGCTCCGCGCCGATCGTGACGGTGGACCTGTGGTACTACGTCGGGGCGCGCAACGAGCGGCCGGGACGCGGCGGGTTCGCTCACCTCTTCGAGCACATGATGTTCCAGGGCTCGGCGCACGTGAAGAAGAGCGAGCACTTCCAGTTGATCGAGCGGGCGGGCGGGTCGCTCAACGGGTCGACCCACGACGATTACACGAACTACTACGAGACGGTGCCGTCGAACCGGCTCAATCTGGCGTTGTGGCTCGAGGCCGACCGGATGCGCTCGCTCGCGATCACGCCGGAGAACCTCGAGAACCAGCGCGAGACCGTGAAGGAGGAGAAGCGCCTGCGCGTGGACAACCAGCCGTATGCGCCCACGTTCCGCAACGGGATCATCTGGCCCTACGACAGCACGACGTGCTTCGCCTACGCGCACCCCGGCATCGGCTCGATGGACGACCTCAATGCGGCCCAGCTCGCGGACGTGCAGGCCTTCTTCGACACCTATTACGCTCCCAACAACGCGACGCTCGTCGTCGTGGGCGACTTCCGCACGGCGGAGCTGCGGCGGCTCGTGAATCAGTATTTCGCCGACATCCCGAGCCACGCCGCGCCACCGCCGGTGAGCTGCGCGTCGAAGCTCTCCCCCGGCACGGTGCGGCGCGAGGTGACGGACGAGCACGCCAATCTGCCGGCGGCGCTCCGCTTCTACCGCCTGCCGTCACACGACGACCCCGACACTCCGGCGCTCGAGCTGCTCGAGTCCATCCTGGGGGAGGGAGAGAGCTCGCGCCTGAACGTGGGCGTCGTGCGGCACGAGCAGGCGGCGCTGCAGGCGGGCCTGGGCGCGCTGGGCGAGCGGCGCGGACCCGGCGTGCTGTTCGCCTACGGCATCGCGAACCAGGGCGTGGACGTGCAGCGGCTCGACAGCCTGATCGGCGCCGAGCTCGACAGCGTGCGCAGCGCGGGAGTCACGGCGGACGAGCTGACGCGGGCCAAGAACCAATTCCGCGCGCAGCAGGTCGATGAGCGCGAGACCACCTTCGGGCGGGCGGAATTGCTGCAGCACTACAGCCTGTTCCACAGCGGGCCCGCCGACATCAACACCGACCTGGATCGCTACCTGGCCGTGTCCGCCGCCGACATCCGCCGGGTCGCCCGGAAGTACTTGGACCCCGCGAATGCCGTGATTGTGACGGTCAAACCGGGCGCCGCGGCGACGACTAAGACGGGGGGTTCGGAATGAAGGCGGATAGGCGGATAGGCGGATGGGCGGCTAGAGTGCTCGTCCCCGCGACGGTTTTGCTATCCGGCTATCCGGCTATCCGCCTGTCCGCCCAGGCCTTCCCGACCAAGCCTCCCAAGCCGACTCCGCTCTCCCCTGCGCGCTTTCCGCCGTTCCAGGAGGTCGCGCTCCCGAACGGCCTGCAGCTCGTCATCATCGAGCATCACGAGCAACCCGTGGTCTCGGTGACGCTGAGCTTCCGCGCCGGCGGCAGCTACGACCCGGCCGGCAAGGAAGGCCTGTCGGCCCTCGTGGCGGAGCTGCTCACCAAGGGCACGGAGCGCCGCACGGCGGAGCAGCTCGCGGCGACCATCGAAGGCGTGGGCGGCTCGCTCTCGGCGTCCTCCGGCGACGACTTCCTCACGGTCTCCGCGGACGCGCTGAGCGACCAGGTGGACCTGGTGTTCGACGTTCTGGGCGACGTCGTGCTGCACGCGACATTTCCCGCGAGCGAGGTGGAGCTGGCGCGCACGCGCGCCCTGTCGGCCCTGGCGCTGGAGCTGTCGCGGCCGGCGTCGCTGGCGAGCCGGTTCTTCGCGAGCGAGGTGTACGGCCGCAATCCGTACGGGCGCAGTGCCACGCGCGAGAGCTACACCGCCGTCACGCGCGACGACGTGACGGCATTCGCCGGACAGCGCCTGCGGCCCGCCGGCGCGCTCCTGGTGGTCGCGGGCGACGTGACAGCGCCGCAGGTCCAGGCGCTGGTCGAGCAGGCGTTCGCGGGATGGCGGGGCGCGCCGCCCGCCACGGCGTCGCCGCCGCCCGCGCCCGGGAAGCGGGCCACCGACATCCTGCTGATCCATCGCCCCGGTTCGGCCCAGTCGAACATTGTGCTCGGCAACACCACCATGCGGCCCGGCGACCCGATCTATTACGCCGGCCGGATCGCCACGCAGGCGCTGGGGGGCGGGGCGGACGCGCGGCTGTTCCTGATCCTGCGCGAGCAGAAAGGCTGGACGTACGGCGCGTACGCGTCGCTGCACCGCTACCGCGGGCTCGGCTACTGGCAGGCCACGGCGGAGGTGCGCACGGAAGTCACCGACAGCGCGCTGAGCGAGATGCTGCGGCAGGTGGATCGCATTCGCACCGCGACGATCCCCGACTCGGAGCTCGCGGCCGTGAAAGGGTTCCTCGTGGGCTCGTTCCCGCTCACGATCGAGACCCCAAGCCAGATCGCGAGCCAGGTCGCGAACGCCAAGCTGCTGGGTTTGGGGGACGACTACCTGCGGCTGTACCGCGAGCGGCTGAGCGCCGTTACCGCGCTGCAGGCCAGAGCCGCCGCCGCCCGGCTGTACCGGCGGAGTGAGCTCACCATCGTGGTGGTGGGCGACGCCGCCCGGATCGGCGCCCGGCTGCAGGCGATCGCTCCGGTGCGGATCGTGGACGTCGACGGCAAGCCGCTCACGCCCGCCGATCTTGCCCCCCCCCCTGCCCCGGCCGGGCCCGTCGCGCTCGATGCCGCGCAGTTCGCGCCCCACACGGACAGCTCCAGCGTGATGCTCCAGGGGAAGGCGGTCGGCTACACGGTGTCCGACGTCCGCCGGTCGCGCGACTCGCTCCTGTACGTCGAGCGCTCGAGCCTGGGGAGCGGGACCTTCGAGCAGCGCACCACCGTGCTGCTCGACCCGGCCGACGGGTCCGTGCGCCAGGTGGATCAGGTGACGACGCAGCAGGGCCAGAAGGCGGAGACCCATCTCAGCTACGCGGGCGGCCGGGTCAAGGGCCAGAGTGCCGCGCCGCAGCAGGACGGCTCGATCAAGCGCTACGACATCGACACCGTGCTGCCCCCGGGGACGGTGGACGAGAATGCCGTGCCGTTCGTCGTGCCGGCGTTGCCGCTCGCGGCCGGCAAGGCGTTCACGCTCAGCTTCTTCACGCCGAGCGAGAATGCGCAGAAGACGCTGACCTTCAAGGTCGGGGCCCCCGAAAACGTCACGGTGGCCGCCGGGACGTTTCAGGCGTATCGCATCGCGGTGACCGGGTCGCGGGTGCCGTTCACGATGTACGTGACCACGGAGACCCCCCGGAGGGTCGTGAAGACCGAATTCGTGGGACAGCCGTTCATCGTCGAACTCGTGAAGTAGGCCAGGACCGGAGGGGGGGCAGACGCATGCGGCGATCTTTGTATCCGTTGCTCGCGCTGTCGGTCTCCTGCGCGACGGCCGGGGCACGGCAGGCCGCGGCCCCAGCGCCGGTGCCGCAGGCCGCGACGTCCGAGAGCAGCAGTGTCATGCGACCGCAGTATCCGACCACCTACCGGCGCCATCCCAATGTCGCGGTCGTGATCCGCAACGCGACGATCATGACCGCGACCGGGCAGGAAATTCCCAACGGGTCCATCTTCTTCAAGGACGGCCGCATCGTGGCCGTCGGCGCCAGGGTGGACGCGCCGGCCAGCGCCGTCGTCGTGGATGGGACCGGGAAATACGTGACCCCGGGCTTGATCGACGACCACTCGCACCTCGGCGTCTACGCCGCGCCCGGCACCGACGCCGAGTCCGATGGCAACGAGGCGACGAACCCGGTCACCGCCGAGGTGTGGGCGGAGCATTCGTTCTGGCCGCAGGACCCGCAGATCCCCCTCGCCATCGCGGGCGGCATCACCACGATTCAGGCGCTCCCCGGCTCGGCGAACTTGATCGGCGGGCGCAGCGCGATCCTCAAGCTGATTCCGGCGCGCACCGTGCAGGAGATGAAGTTCCCGGGCGCGCGCTACGGCCTGAAGATGGCGTGCGGCGAGAATCCCAAACGGGTGTACGGCCGCCGCGGCGGGCCGTCGACCCGCATGGGCAACATGGCGGGCTATCGCAGCGCGTTCGCGCAGGCCGAGGCCTACCGCCGCCGCTGGGACACCTGGAACAAGGATCACAAGGGTGATCCGCCGGAGCGGAACCTCCGTCTCGAGACGCTCGCCGAAGTGCTGCGGGGCAACATCTACGTGCAGAACCACTGCTACCGGGCCGACGAAATGGCGCTGATGGAGGACCTCGCGCACGAGTTCGGCTTCAAGATCCGGTCGTTCCATCACGCCGTGGAGGCGTACAAGATCGCGGACCTGCTCGCGCAGGACTCGACGTCCGTGTCGGTGTGGGCCGACTGGTGGGGCTTCAAGGAAGAGGCGATGGACGGCGTCCAGCAGAACGCGGCGCTCAACCAGCAGGCGGGCGGGCGACCGCTGATCCATTCGGACAGCCCCAGCGGCATCCAGCGCCTGAACCAGGAGGCCGCGAAGGCGATGTACTCCGGCCAACGCGCCGGGATCGCGATCACCCGCGACCAGGCGCTGCGCTGGATCACCGTCAACCCCGCGTGGACGCTCGGGATCGACTCGATCGTCGGAACGTTGGAGCCGGGGAAGATGGCCGACGTCGTGGTGTGGTCGGGGGACCCCTTCTCCGTGTACGCGAAGGCCGCTCAGGTCTACAACGACGGCTGGTTGGTGTACGATCGCGGCGATGCGGCGCACCAGCCCCGCACCGACTTCGAGCTCGGCCAGGTGCCCGCGCCGGGGAGCGACCGATGATCGCGGTGCTCCTCGCCCAGACCATCGCCATCACGGGGGGCACGGTCTATCCGGTCACGGGTCCGAAGATCGCGAACGCCACCGTCCTGATCCGCGACGGCAAGGTCGCCGCGGTGGGGAGCAACGTCACCATTCCCTCGGACGCGACCCGCGTCGACGCGACCGGGAAATGGATCACCCCCGGCTTCATCGACGGGGGCGGGCAGATGGGCCTGGTCGAGATCGGCGCCGTGGAGGGGACGCGCGAGGGCGCCCTGCGGGGCGACAGCGTGGCCGCCGCGTTCAACGTCGCGGAGGGGATCAACCCCGCGTCCACCCTGATCCCGGTCACGCGCATCGAGGGGATCACCACGGCGCTCGCCACGCCCGGCGCCAACCTCATCAGCGGCCAGGCGGTGCTGATCGATCTCGACGGCTCCACCATCGAGCAGATGCTGGTCAAGTCGCCCGCCGGGATGGTCGTGTACTTGAACGAGCAGGCCAAGGACGAGGGCGGCGGCTCGCGCGCCGGCGTGACCGAGCGGTTGCGCCGGGTGTTCAACGACGCGCTCGAATACGGGCGGCGCAAGGCGGAGTACTCCCGCGCGCAGATGCAGGCGCTCTCCGCCGCGGCCGGGGATCTCGCGGCGCTCCTCCCCGTGCTGCGCGGCGACCAGCCGCTCATCGCCGTGGCGAACCGACGGAGCGACATCGCCACGGCGCTGCGCCTCGCCCGGGAGTACAAGCTCAAGCTCATCCTGGCGGGCGCTGCGGAGGGCTGGCAGATCGCGGGCGAGATCGCGCGCGCCGGCGTGCCGGTGCTGGTGCAGCCGCTCGACAACATCCCGTCGTACGACGCGCTCGGCATCCGCTACGAGAACGCCGCGTTCCTCGCCCGGGCCGGCGTCAAGGTGGCGCTGCTCGAGACCGACACTCACAACTCCCGCAACCTGCGCCAGCAGGCCGGCAACGCCGTGTCCTACGGCATGACGTGGGAGCAGGCGCTGCGGGCGGTGACGCTCTCCCCCGCCGAGATCT
>QHTX01000111.1:9455-16666 GCA_003220975.1 Gemmatimonadota bacterium
GGAAGGTGGCGAACGTGGTGGTCTGGTCGGGAGATCCCTTCGAATTCACGACGGGGGTCGAGCACGTGTTCATTCGGGGGCGGGAGATCCCGCTGAAGAGCCGGCAGACAGAGCTGTTGGAGCGCTATCGCAAGCTGCCGCCGACGTACTGAGGCGGCACAGACGGGAAAGACGGCACGAAAAGAGGCGGCAAGGTTCTCACCCTGCCGCCTCTGCCGTCCCTGCCGTCCTTGCCGCCTAGTTCTTCGCCGCCGCCGGGTACACGCTCACGCGATACCGCTTCTTGTTCTTGTGCTCGAACTTGACCTGCCCGTCGATCACCGTGAACAGCGTGTCGTCCGAGGCGCGGCGCACGTTGAGGCCGGGGTGGAACTTCGTCCCCCGCTGCTTCACGAGGATGCTCCCCGCGGTCACGAATTCCCCGGCGAACCGCTTCACGCCCAGGTACTTCGGACCCGAATCGCGCCCGTTGCGGGAGGAGCCGACACCCTTCTTGTGAGCCATGTGGATCAGTCCTTGAGCTTGACGTCCGCGATCTTGATCTCGGTGAACTGCTGCCGGTGCCCGGCGTGGCGGCGGAACCCGGTGCGTCGCGCGAACCGATAGATCCGGATCTTCTTGCCTTTGGCGTGTCGCACCACCTCGGCCGTCACCCTGGCGCCCTTCACCACGGGCTTCCCGGCATGTACGTGCTTGCCGTCGCTGGCGAGCAGCACCTCGTCGAACGTCACCTTGCTCCCGGGCTCGGCCGCGAGCAGCGGGACCTTAATGGTGGCGCCCGGTTCGGCCCGGAACTGGCGCCCACCGGTGGCGAAGATGGCGTACGTCATAGGGCGCGGAACCTAAACGGGGACAAGCATTTGGTCAAGCGACGGCGTACTGCTCCGTCACGTCCCGTCCGGCCGGTTTGGCCATCATGCGGAATTCGTCCAGCCGCATCATCGGGTCGTCCCGGACTTCGAGCTCGAGCCCCGTCTGCTTCTCGAGTTGCCGTAAGAAGTTAGGCTCCTGCTCCACGAGATACAGCGCTACCTCCGGGTGCAAGCGCACGGCGAGCTGCCGCTCCTTGTGCTCGGCGCCGGCCCGCTTGAGCGAGCGCTCCATCCGCCGCACCACGACCTCGGGCCGGAACACGCGGCCGGTCCCGTGGCAGGTGGGGCACTCCGCGGTCATCGACTGCCACAGCGACGGGCGCACCCGCTGCCGCGTCATCTCGATCAGCCCCAGCTCGGACACCGCGAACGCCTTGGTGCGAGCGCGGTCGCGTCCCAGGTGGGTGCGCAGCTCCTGCAGCACCTTGTCGCGGTTGCCGCGGGACTCCATGTCGATGAAATCGACCACGATGATGCCACCGATGTCCCGCAGTCGCAGCTGCCGCGCCACCTCGCGCGCCGCCTCGAGGTTGGTCTTGAGGATAGTGCTCTCGGGGTCCTTCTTGCCCGTATAGCGCCCGGTGTTGACGTCGATCGACGTGAGCGCCTCGGTCGGCTGGATGATCAAGTAGCCGCCGGTCGGGAGCTCCACGCGCGGCTTGAAGAGGTTCCGGATCTCCGCCTCGATGTCGTACTCGTCGAACAACGGCGTTTCGGCGTCATACGACTTCACGCGCTCGAGCAGGTCGGGATCGATCTGCTTCAGATACTGCACGATCTCGTTGTGCAGCATCTTCGCGTCAACCAACAGTGAATCGACCTTGTCGGAGAACAGGTCGCGGATGATCCCGCGGGTGAGACTCGTTTCGCCCTGCAGCAACGCGGGCGCGCGCGCCGAGCCGGCCTTGCGCTTGATCTTCTTCCACAGGCCGTAGAGGTGATCGATCTCGCGCTTGCAGCTCTGCTCGGTCAGGTCCTCGGCCACGGTGCGGATGATCCACCCGCCCGCCCCCGGTTCCTTGGGGACGAGCTTCGACACCATGTCGCGCAGCTTGGCCCGCTGCTCGCGATTCTCGATTTTCCGGGAGACCCCGACCTTGGAGGCGAACGGCATGTAGACGAGGAACCGACCGGCCAACGAGATCTGCGCGGTGACGCGCGGTCCCTTGGTGCCGATCGGCTCTTTGATGACTTGAACGATCTTCGCTTCGCCGCGCTTCAGCTCGTCGGCGACGTTCGGCAGACGGCGCCGGGCGGAGCGGTTGGCCCCCCCGCCACCGTTGCCGTTCTCGTCTTCCCGATCGGACGGCTCGTCCTCGTCCTCGGACTCGATCAGGTCGGAGGCGTGGAGGAACGCGCTCTTTTCCGCTCCGATGTTGACGAATGCGGCTTGGATCCCCGGCAAGACGGCCTCGACCGTGCCGAGGTAGATGTCGCCCACCGTGCGGCGGGCGTCGGGACGATCCACCAGGAGCTCAACAAGGCGGTCGTCCTCCAGGATCGCCACGCGGGTTTCCCGCGGGCTCCCGCTGATCAGGATTTCCCGTTTCAAAGCAAGTGCCCTCGACCCCGGGCGGCCAGCAGCCGGTCGGGGTCCGACGATTGTTCCAACAAAAGCTCATGCCAAGCAGATAGACTGAGGATGAGATGAACCGATTGGACGGGACGCCCGCGCGCGGCGCAGCAACGGCGCCTCTGAGCGCAGACGAACCGGGAGTCCAATGCACGTTCTAAATCTAAGCGGGCTTGCGACTTACGTCAACAACCCCGAGATTAATGCGCTATGAGCACCCCACTTAGACATCACTTCGCCCGGAGTCTGATCCTGACTGGCATCCTGTTCGGCGGCGCCGTGTCCGCGCAAACGCTCCCGTACCCGCCTGCCCGCAAGGGCGATGTAGTCGACGACTATCACGGCACGAGGGTCGCCGACCCCTATCGCTGGCTCGAGGACCCCGATTCCCCCGAATCGCGGGGCTGGATCGATGCCGAGAACCGGCTCACCGAGGGCTATCTCTCTCAGATCCCGGAGCGGGCGGCGCTCCGCAAGCGCCTGACGGCGCTCTGGAACTATCCGAAGTACGGCGCGCCATTCCACAAGGCGGGGCGCTACTTCTTTTTCAAGAACGACGGGCTGCAGAACCAGTCGGTGCTGTACAAGCAGGCTTCCCTCACGGCCGGCCCCGAGACGTTGCTCGATCCCAACCTGCTCTCCGAAGACGGCACCGTGGCCGTCTCGACGCTGGCGGTGTCCGAAGACGGGCGGCGCCTCGCCTACGGGACCTCGGCGAGCGGGTCGGACTGGGAGGAGTTCCGCGTGCGCGACGTGGCGAGCGGGCGCGACCTGCCGGATCACCTGCAGTGGATCAAGTTTTCGGGCGCCTCGTGGACCAAGGACGGCGCGGGATTCTTCTACAGCCGCTATCCCCAACCCGGGGACAAGGCACTCACCGACGTGAACCGATTCCAGCGGCTCTACTACCACCCCCTCGGCGCCGACCAAGCGGCGGACGTCCTCGTCTACGAGCGGTCTGACCAGCCGGATTGGGGCTTCGGCGCCGACGTCACCGACGACGGTCGCTACGCCGTGGTGACCGTGTGGCTCGGCACCGATCGGCGGAACCGCGTCTACTATCTCGATCTGAAAGACGCGCGGCACCCGCGCGTCAAGGGCGAGGTCGTGCGACTGCTGGACGAGTTCGACGCGAGCTACGGGTTCATCGGCAACGACGGGCCCGTGTTCTACGTCCTCACCGATCTCGACGCCCCGCGCAAGCGCGTGATCGCGATCGACACCCGGCACCCCGAGCGGAGCCGCTGGCGGGAGCTGATTCCCCAGGGCGACGACGTGATCGAGAGCGTACAGATCATCCACGACACGTTCGTGGCCAATTACCTCCACGACGCGCACTCACGGCTGCGACTGTTCGCGCTCGATGGCCGGTTCTTGGAAGACCTCACGCTACCGACGCTCGGCTCGGTGGGTACCGTGTCGGGCGAGCGGAAGGACGACGCGATGTTCTACGCCTTCACGTCGTTCCTCTATCCCACGACCATTTTCCGCTACGACTTCAAGACGCGACAGACGAGCGTCTTCAAGGCGCCGACGATCGACTTCGATCCGTCCGGCTACGAGACGGAGCAGGTATTCTACCGGAGCCGGGACGGCACGAACCCGACGTACTTATACGGCTACGGCGGGTTCAACATCAGCCTCACCCCGAGCTTCTCGGTGGCCACGCTCGCGTGGCTCGAGATGGGGGGCGTATACGCGGTGCCCACCCTGCGGGGCGGCGGCGAGTACGGCGAGGAGTGGCACGAGGCGGGCATGCACGAGAAGAAGCAGAACGTGTTCGACGACTTCGTCGCGGCGGCGGAGTACCTGATCAAGGAGGGCTACACCGCGCCCGCGAGGCTCGCGATCGGCGGTGGGTCGAACGGCGGGCTGCTCGTCGGCGCGGCGATCACGCAGCGGCCCGAGTTGTTCGGGGCGGCCCTGCCCGCGGTCGGCGTGATGGACATGCTGCGGTTCCACAAGTTCACGATCGGCTGGGCCTGGGTCACCGAGTACGGGTCGGCCGACAGCGCGGCGCAATTCCCCTATCTCTACAAGTACTCGCCGCTCCATAATATCCGGCCGGGCACGCGCTACCCCGCCACGCTCATCACCACTGCCGACCACGACGATCGCGTCGTGCCGGGGCATTCGTTCAAGTTCGCCGCGACGCTCCAGGCCGCGCAGGCGGGGCCCCAGCCGGTGCTGATCGAGATCGAGACGAAGGCCGGCCACGGCGCCGGCAAGCCGACGAGCAAGATCATCGAGGAGCAGGCGGATCGGTTGGCGTTCCTGGTGCGGAACTTGGCGATCGCCATGCCCTAGTCTACCAGATCGCCTAGCAGCTGCCTCGCGATCACGATCCGCTGGATCTCGCTCGTGCCCTCGCCGATCTCGCAGATCTTGGCGTCGCGCATCATCCGCTCCACCGGGTAGTCGGTCGTGTAGCCGTAGCCTCCGTGCAGCTGGACGGCCTTCGTCGTGGCGCGCATGGCGAGCTCGGAGGCGTAGAGCTTGGCCATGGCGGCCTCGCGCTTGAACGGGCGGCCGTGCTGCTTGAGCCAGGCCGCGTGGTAGACGAGGTGCTGTGCGGCTTCGATCTCCGTCGCCATGTCGGCGAGGGCGAAGTGGACGCCCTGGAAGCTGGCGATCGGTTTGCCGAACTGCTTGCGCGTCGTCGTGTACCTGAGGCACTCGGCGAGCGCGCCCTCCGCGATGCCGAGCGCCAGCGCGCCCAGGCCGATGCGCCCCCCGTCGAGTGTGTGGAGGAATTGCCGGAATCCGTCGTTCATCGTGCCCAGGACGTTCTCCTTCGGGACGATGGCGTCCTGGAACACCAGCTCGCGCGTGTCGGAGGCGCGCCAGCCGAGCTTGTCCTCCTTCTTGGCTGCGAGGACGCCCGGACACTTGGGGAGCGCGGCGTCGTGACCGACGCCCACGCGCGCCGCTTCGGCGAGATCCGTCGTGTCTTTGGTGACGATGAACGCCGTGATGCCGCGGGTCTTCTGGGCGGCGGGATCGGTGCGGGCGCTCACGACGAAGACCTCGCCGACGCCGGCGTGCGTGATGAAGATCTTCGAGCCGTTGAGCACGAAGTGGTCGCCCTTGTCCAGGGCTACGGTCTTGGTCCCGCCGGCGTCCGACCCCGCGCCCGTCTCCGTAAGCCCGAACCCGGCCAGCACTTTCCCCGCCGCGAGCCGGGGCACGTAGCGCCGCTTCTGCTCCTCGGTCCCGAAATCCACGATCGGCGATGTGCCGAGTGTGGTATGGGCGCTCACGGTGATGGCGTGGCTCGCGTCCACCTTGGCGAGCTCGTGGATGACGATGATGTAGGAGAGGTAGTCCATCCCGGCGCCGCCGAGCTCTTCCGGCCAGGGGATGCCGAAGAGGCCGAGCTCGGCCATCTGCTTCACGTTGTCCCAGGGGAACTTGCTCTCGAGGTCGTACTGGCGTGCGGACGGTTTCACGACCTGCTCGAAGTCGCGCACCATGTCGCGGACCTGGAGGTGCTGGTCGGAGAAGTAGAGGGTGTCGTGCATGCCTGCAATCTAGTTGCAGGTCACGGCGGCTTCACCCAGTAGACCGGATGGATCTCCCACAGCGCGCGTGCCGACAGGTTGCAGTGGCCGTGCGAGCCGTCGGTCTGGTCACGTCGGTCGGGGCCGCCGCGATGCTCTCCGTCGAAAAAGGCCGTCCCGATGACGCGCAGCCGCACCGGCGCCGTGACCTCACCGGCCGCCGTGACGGGCGCGCCCGCGACGAGCCGGTCCAGATCGGCTCGGGCGAGGCCGTACAGCCCATCGGGCAGGGTGGGCGGGATCTCGACCACGAGGCAGGAGTCGCGCGGGCTGTCCGAGCCCCGCGTGAGCTCGAGGTGCCAATCGCCGTCGCTCTCGTGCTTCTCCAGGTATCGCACCCACCCCGTGACGCTGTACGTCTCCAGCTCCCGACTCGAGCGGGGCGCGCAGGTGTACAGGGCCTGGCCGGTGAGCGCAAGCGGGGTCCACGTCTTCAGGATGGTCGAGATGAACGCCCGCTTTGGCGTGACGCTGGCGAGCGAGGCGTCGGTCTTCTCACTCCAGCGGTAGTGCGGCTCGCTGCAGCTCGGGGTCTGGCCGGCGAGAGGCGTCGTCGCTGCGAGGAGTGCGGCAACGGCAAGGAATCGCTTGATGGATTCAGCGGACTCGCGCACGACTGGTTCGAGGTCGCTGGTCATATCGTTCGTAAGCTCGTCCGACTCACCGCGCGAGACTCAAGACCGGCACCTTGCCGAAGCCCAGATCTACCCCGACCAAGGCAATCAGCGTCCGCCCGCCCGCGTTGTCGAAGTTCCGGCCGAAGGTCGCCGTGAGGTACTTCCCCTCGGCCCAGCGGTACTCCAGGTTGGCGCTCGCACGATGGGTCTTGTCAGCGGCGGAGCTGCCCGAGCGCCTCACGTACTCTCCCGAGATCGAAAGCCCACGGTTCGAGTACACGAAGCGGCCGCCCACGTCGTACAGGCTCCGCGCGGCCGCGACGTCTCGAATGAACCTGCCGACGAGCAGCACGTCGAGCTGCGGCTGACGCAGACGATAGGTCGGCGTGAGCCAGGCGCCGATTCGCGAGACCGTGCCGCTCGCGAAGGCATCCTGTCGGTACACGGCCACGGCTCCCGCCGCTGCTTCGAGCATGAATCCGCGGCGTTCCTGCACGAGCGCCTGCAGTGCGCGCGTCGCGTGGTCGTTCTGCTCTCGCAACTCGTCTTGCTCCGCCTCCGGACGGTTGCGGAACGCCGCCCGGTTCTG
>QHTX01000111.1:16673-18085 GCA_003220975.1 Gemmatimonadota bacterium
CTGCTGTATCGTGTCGAGCCGCGCCGTCAACGAGTCAAGAGCTCGTCGGTCCGGATGGCCGGCCGCCACAAAGGTTCGCATCCCGAGACCGATCGCGGTCCCGGAATCGGGCACGATTCCCGTGCCGGATGATCGCGATGTCGCCAGGGAGATCGAAGCTGTCTGCTTGATGCTCTGCCACAGTCCCGGATTGTGGAACTGCTGGTAGGTGAGTGTCGGGTGCGGCGCGAGCCAGTACGGAGCCACGTCGATGGCGTAATTCCTGGGGAGGAACTGCAGGTCTCCCGTCGCCGCGAGGAGCGAGGCGGCGAGGGCCTTGGGCGTCGTCGGCCGCTCGACGGCCGAAGGCGTCAGATCGAGCAGCACGAACGCAGGGGACGTCGGCGTCCGCAGTTCTTCGAGGCCACCGGGGGCTGTCTGGGCGGCACCGGCAGCCGCGAGCGCCGAGCTGGCAAGCGTGAGGACGGCAGCCAAGGCCCGCGTATCCATGGTCACGCCGTGAGATCAACGGTGCCGTCGAACTGGATCTGCACCTCGCCGTCGGCGAAGGCCTCCTGGAGCTGATAGTCCCGATCCTGGGCGCCGCCTCGCACCCGGTAGGTGACGACCGCATCCGGTGTGCTGGTGTTGGTCTGCGACACGGTCGTGAGGAGGGTAAGGGCCTTGCCGGCGACGTCGCTTCCGTTCCCGATGACGAGGTTGGTGATGTTCGGTCCGTTGGCGAGTTCCTCGCTGCCGACGGCGACGAGTGTGTTGCCGCGTTGCCCGTTCCCGACGACGACGGTCACGGTGATGTCGCTCGTGGCGACCTTGTAATTGGTCTTCAGGGTCTTCATGTGTTCCTCCGTCCCCGCGCCGCGCCCGCCCGCCGCGTCGCCGGATGTCTCAGAACAGCCGCAGGCTCACCCCGACGAAGCCGCCGGCATTCGCTTCCTGCAGGAAGCCCCAGATGCGTACCCGCCGGATGCCGAGGCCGGCGAGCACCGCCGGCTTGTGGTCGCTGCCCGTCTCGCCCAGCCCACCGTCGAACGTCAACCACGGCTCGCCGCGGAGCCGCTTGTAGCCGGACGCGAGGTCCCGATAGCCGCGGTACAGCGAATCCAGCTCGGCGATCAGCGTGCGCTGCCGCACCAGCGTGCTGTCGTACCACTTCGCCGTCCGTTCGTATGCCGCGATGAGAGAATCCTTCGCGCCCGTTTCTTGCTTCGCCGCCCGCAGCTCGACTTCCAAGTTGAGCGACTTGCGCGCGGCGTCCTGGGTGATCGCGATCAGCGTGTCGTTGCGGATGCGCACGACGTAGCTCCCGCCTGGGAGCGGCCGGATGACCCGCGCGGGAATGGAGTCTTGCCCCACCGACACGCCGGTCCCAAGCGACAAGGCCGTGGCGACGAGGAAGGGGATTCGAGCTTGCA
>QHTX01000112.1 GCA_003220975.1 Gemmatimonadota bacterium
CGGCTGGCGATCTGGCTGCATCGCCTCGGGCTACGGGACTACCGCCATGTGTTCGGCACCGCCCGCACCTACCACCATCATTGGCGCCGCAGCGGCGGCCGGTGCGACGGCGTCACCGCCACGGCGCCCAGAAGCGAGCTGACCGAGGCCGCGAGGTCCCGGTAATCGACCGCGGTCTGGCGGCGGCGCAGGCCTACGCCTCCATCCGACCACACCGCCTCGAGTACGGCCACCATGGCTTCCACATCATTCGGCTCCACCACAGCCACGCCGAGCCGCGACGCCTCGCGGCCCGTCGCGCTGTCGGGCGTCGTGATGGCGACGGTGGCGACACCGATCGCAAGCCCCTCGTACAGCTTGCCGGGGATCTGCGGCTCCTGATCCTGCGCCAGCACGACGACCAAGCGTGAGCTGGCCACGAGATCGAGCGCCGCGGCCCGCGAGATGACCCCGAGGAGCTCGACGTGCCGCTCGAGCTGCAGCGCCGTGATCTCGTGTTGCAGAGCGGCGGTGCGAGCGGCGTCCGCGTACCCCGCGGAACGCAATCGGGTGCCATCGGCGGCGGCCTCGGGGTGCCGCTCCAGGAATAGGCGCAGGGCCCGCAGGACCAGGCTGAGGCTGCGGCCTCCGTATAGGGCGCCCACGTGCGCGATGCCGACCCCGGCACACGGGCTCTCGCTGCGGTCCGGCAAGCAGTCGCGATCGGCTCCGTTACGCAGCCAGGTCACCGTGGATCGGGGATAGCGAGCGTGCAGCACGGTGGCAAGCTCGCGCGTGGTCGTGATGATACCGGTGGCGGCCCCGACCACCAGCCGCTCGAGGCGGACCGTGGCCGCCCACGCCAGGCGACTGCGCATGAAGGGATGCGCGCGAAAGCCCCGCGATACCGGCCCGGCCCAGGGATCGCGGAGGTCGGCCAGCCACGGGATCTCGAGCCCGCGCGTGGCGAGCCAGGCGGCCAGATGCGCCGCCACGGGCGGACTGGAGCTGACGATGACGTGCGGTCGGACCCGCCGGATCACGCGGCGGGCGCGTAACGCCGCCCTCAGCGCCCAGCCTCGGCCTTCGCTGAGCAACGCCAGCACCCCCGCGCCCTCGGCGCGCAGCTTCGCCAAGCGGCCGGCGGGCTCCCGTCCCTCGGTAATGTCCTCGACTGTGCCGTACGCGCCCGCCGCCGGCGTGCGAAAGACGGCGCGGCAGCGTCGGTACAGGTCGCTGAGCGTGCGGCCGGGCGGGCAGGACTCGACGGAGACTCCGTCGGCCGCTTCCGGTCCGGGCGCGGCCGTGACGACCCACACCCTCCAGCCGAGTTGTGCCAGGTATTTCGTCAGCCCCGCCCAACGCATGCCGCCCATCGCCGGGTCGGGAGGAAAGTGGTAGCTGAGCACCAAGAGGCGCGGGCAGTCTCGAGTCGCGCGCGACAGGGCGCGGCGGTGCCCCGCAGGGCCGCCGTCAGCCGGTGAATCAGTCACCTGGTGCGTCACGCGCGCCCTCCGTCAGGACGATGCTCCACCGTTCCCAGCAAACGACGAGCCATCATGAACCGTGCGGTTGCGGGGGGCAAGGCGCGTCTGGGGGGACCCGCACCCGTCCCCGCGGGCTCGGCTGTTGCTGCCACGTTACACGTCCCCCCGCGGCCGGGTGTCCGCGCCCGTAGCCGCGGGCCCCGTGGGTGCGAGTTGTTGGCATCATGTGACAACCCCGAGCCGGCCAATGGCGCTTCACGCCCCGGCGACTTCCGTAAGCCGCGGCGAGGGAGTGGTTTAGGGTGTAGGGCTCCGAGCGCGCTTGGCCCGACTTGTGCTCCCGTGAGCCCCGCCGTTCGTGCGGTTCGCCGCCGCAGCGTCCGCGGTGGGGACGGTGTCGTGTTTCGCAAACCGAGGCGACCGATGCCACGTGCATCCCGATCGCGCCGTAGCCGGTGGTTCCGGAACGCGTGACCACGCGGCCGCGACTGCTGTTCCTGTGCCAGGCGCTGCCCTATCCGCTGGATTCGGGCGTCGCCATCCGGTCCTACCACACGCTCAGGATCCTGAGCCGTGTCTTCGACGTCACGGCGCTGTGCTTTTACCGGCGGAAGCGGGGGCTGGTACCGGAGGGTCCCGGCCCGAGCGTCGTGCGGCTGCGCTCGCTCGCGCGAGTCGAGGCCTTCCCCATCCCGCAAGAGCACAGCGTGCCGCGGTTGCTCTGGGACCATCTGCGCAGCCTTGCCCTGGGCCGCGTGTACACCGCTTTCGCGTATCAGTCGCGGCCGTTCACGCGCCGGCTCGGCGAGCTGCTCCGCACGTCCCACTTCGACCTCGTTCACGTGGACAGCATGGTGCTGGCCCGCTACGGCGCCGCGGCGAACGGAGCCCCGGTCGTGTGCGTGCATCACAACGTCGAGTCGGTGCTGCTGCAACGCCGTGCCGACGTGGTGCGCGGCTGGCGCCGCGCGTACCTCTCCCACCAGGCCCGGCTCATGGAACGGGAAGAGCGCCGCGGCTGCGGCCGTTGGGCCCTCAACGTGATGGTCTCCGAGACGGACCGCGCACGCCTTCGGGCAATCGCGCCGGAGGCGAGCTGCGCGGTGATTCCCAACGGGGTCGATACGAGCTACTTCGCTCCCACGCCCGGGCGGGACGAAGGGTTGGTGTTTGTCGGCGAGGCGACGTGGTTCCCGAACCGCGATGCCCTGCAGTATTTCTGCGACGCGATCTTGCCGCTGGTGCGCGCGGAGGGCCGGAGAGTGCCGGTGCGATGGATCGGGCGGGCGTCAGCACGAACCCGCAGCGCCTACCAGCGGCGCTACGATGTGGAGCTCACCGGATTCGTCGCCGATATCCGCCCAGCGGTGCGCGACGCCGCCTGTTACGTGGTTCCCCTCCGCGTGGGGGGCGGAACGAGGGTCAAGATTCTCGACGCCTGGGCCATGGGGAAAGCGGTCGTCAGCACGTCGGTCGGCTGCGAAGGGCTGGCCGCCGAGGACGGGCGAAACATCCTGATTCGGGACGATCCGGACGGCTTCGCGCAGGCGGTCCGTGCAGTGCTGAGCGATGCGAGCTTGCGGCAGGGGTTGGGCGCGGAAGGGCGTCGCACAGTCGAGCGACTCTACAGTTGGGACCGGATCGGCGAATCACTCGTGAACGTGTACCTCTCCGTCCTCGAGTCCTCGCAGGGCTCGCAGAGCCTGCTGGCGCGGGCCGCGGGTTGAGATCCCCCCAAGCCATGAGCGCACGGCGGCCGTCATGACGGGAACCTGGCAGGATCTGGGGATCGAGTTGGCGTGGAGGGCCGTGCCCGCCGGCCTCGGGGAAGGGGGCTCTTCTTGGCCGCTCGACCGGGAATGGATCAACCAGGTGTCGATTCGCTGGCCGTCGCAGTATGCGTGGCCCGATGCCCATAAATGGCTCGACCCGCTGCGCCACGGGTTGCAGCGGTTCGTGCGCGTGTCGCCCGCGATCCTCCCCCAACCCTTCGAGCACATCATCCTGATCGAGCTGGCCGGAGCGGCTCTGCCGCGTACCGTGGCGATTGACTACGCCGACCGTTCGACGATCGACGAGGAGTGCGCCGAGCGCTGCGCGTTGTACTTCAAGATGCAGTATCGGTCGCAAGGGTACCCCTACGACCACGTGATCCCCGGCGGGTTCGTTCCGGCGAGCGAGACGCTGTATCGCTATCTTCCGCGGGTGCGCGCCCTGGCTCAGGTGCGCCGGCCCCGGCTCGACGTCTATGGCCGTTTCCGGCTGGACTACGCCACGCAGTTGCGGCGCGACGCCATTCGGCACCTGACCGACAGCGCGGACTTGCGATACGTCGGAGGCGGCGGCGTCGTGCGCTACAGTCGCTTCCTGAGAGAAGTCGCGGATGCCAAGATCTGCATCAATCTTCCCGGGAACGGCGACCTGTGCTTTCGGCTGATCGACTACCTGGCCGTCGGTGCGTGCGTCATTGGCCCGCGGCTCCGCACCCAGCTGCACGTCCCGCTGGTGGATCGGGAGCACATCGTGTACACCGCGGACGATCTCTCAGATCTCGTGCCGCTGTGTCGCCGTTATCTGCAGGATGACGCGGAGCGAGAGCGGATGCGTCTCGCCACGCAAGCGCTCTTCGACCAATTCCTGTGCCGTCATCAGCTGGCGGCGTATTACCTGTATCAGTGCCAGGGGCGGCTGCAGCCGTGAAGGGCGTGTGGCGGGCGGTGGCACTCGGCGCGTTGCTGAGCGCGTCGATGCGGTCGCTGGTGGGCTGTGAGCACACCCCCACGTCGCCGGGTGGCGCGGTCCCGTGGATGGTGATGGATTTCTCGCAGTACCCGAGCACGGCGGCGCTGCTCGCCGACGTCGGCGACGGTAGCCCGTTCCGCTGGGATGCGTCGCGCGCGTCCAATCAAGGGCAGCTCGTACTCGACCCGACGGTGACCTATGGCGCGCTGCCGCAGTCCATGCGGTACGATTTCCCCGTGGTGGGCGCCGTGTGCCAGGACTACGGCATCAGGCCCGGCGGCCTGCGCTTCCCCGGCTGGGCTATCGCCCAGGAAGTCTGGGTCGAAGTGGTCGCCATGTTCAGCCCTAATTTCGCGACCGATGCCGGGGTGGGGGGGTGCAAC
>QHTX01000113.1:0-4570 GCA_003220975.1 Gemmatimonadota bacterium
CCTTCCAGATCGCGTCGGTGTGGGACGGGCAATGGCACGTCTACCGGATGCACGCGAAGAACTCGAGCATTCCGGGCGTGTCGGCGGATGCGGCCTGGCAGGTGTGGGTGGACGGCGTCAAGCGTGTGGACGTCGCGAGGGTGGTCGACAACTCCACGGGGATTTGGGACATCGACCTCGGGGCCAACATGAACCAGGGGCCGGCCGTCGCCGGGATGCACGTCTGGTGGGGCCAAGTAAAGGTGTGGAACGTCAATCCCCGCTGGTGAGCTAGGACCCTCCTGCTTTCCTCCGTTCCGAAACGAACACCGGGCTACGCCAGCGCGGGCGCGCGACTTGACACATGGCCCGCGGCGAGATGATGTGAGTCACAGCCCCTCCCCAGCGCGCGCCGGTACACTGCCCCAGTGCCCCCTCACCACGCCGCCCTGGGGCGGGGACGGGGGGGGACACTTGGAAGTGAACTGCGCTGCTCAGAGCAAACCCGCCGAAAGGCGGTGACGCAGAGCCACGGGGCTACCGCGAGTCCGCTCGCCACGTCCGCCGGGCCGCCAGCGAATCGACTTAGGTCGAAGCTCGGCGGCCCGGCTTCGTTAGGGAGAGGACTCAATGACTTTCTTGCACAAGCTGGCACACCGCCTGGCGCGACTGAAAGCGGCCTTTGCGATCGGTCTGGTCGGTGCGTTGGCCTGCGAACGGATTGCTCAAACCACGGACCCTTCGGGCTCCGTGTCGAGGCTGGATCTCTCCCCGAAAAGCTTGACCCTGATGACGAACCAGACGACGAAGTTCACCGTCGTCGCGCTGACGTCCACCGGCGACACGACGAACGTCGCCGTGAGCTGGAGCGTGACCGGGGGCACTATTACGGATTCGACCAGTAACAACGGCCAACACTATGGGAAGTACAAGGCACCGGGCCAGACAGGCCAATACAAGGTGAGGGCCACCGGGGGCGGGACGTCGGATTCCTCCACGGTCACCGTCGCGCCGGTGCCCGTGGCCTCCGTCGTGGTGGCTCCCGCCACCGCCAGCGTCTCCGTCGGGCAAACCACGCAGTTGACCGCCACGCCACTCGACTCGACCGGAGCGCCTCTCACCGGCCGGGCCGTGACCTGGGCGAGCGATAACGCGGGCGTCGCGACGGTGAGCGGGGGTGGGTTAGTCTCGGGCGTGGCAGCCGGCTCGGCCAACATTACCGCGACGATTGAGGGGAAGAGCGGGACGGCGGTGGTCACGGTGTCTACCGGCTCGGGCTCCTCCCCGTGGATGGTGATGGATTTCTCGCAGTACCCGAATACGGCGGCGCTGCTCGCCGACGTCGGCGGCAATATCAGTCGCGCGCGGCCAATCAGGGGCAGGTCGTACTTGACCCGACGGTGGTCTACGGGGCGCTGCCGCAGTCCATGCGGTACGATTTCCCCGTGGTGGGCGCCGTGTGCCAGGACTACGGCATCCGGCCCGGCGGCCTGCGCTTCCCCGGCTGGGTCAACGCCCAGGAGATCTGGGTCGAAGTGGTCGCCATGTTCAGCACCAATTTCGCGACCGACGCCGGGGTGGGGGGGTGCAACAGCGATTACAAGTTCGTCTTCCTCGGCACGAACCCGGGTGGCCGCTACGAGGTCAAGTCCGGCACGTATGGGATTCCCGGCTATTTCAGCACGAACTACCCCAGCGGCATTCAGGACACCTACACCTTCCAGATCGCGTCGGTGTGGGACGGGCAATGGCACGTCTACCGGATGCACGCGAAGAACTCGAGCAATCCGGGCGTGTCGGCGGATGCGGCCTGGCAAGTGTGGGTGGACGGCGTGAAGCATGTGGATGTCGGGAACCTGGTCGACAACTCCACGGGGATTTGGGACATCGACCTCGGGGCCAACATGAACCAGGGGCCGGCCGTCGCCGGGATGCACGTCTGGTGGGGCCAGGTGAAGGTCTGGACCGTTAACCCCGGCTGGTAGCCCCCCCCTGTTGGATGGCGCGCGACGAGGCGCCGGCGAACCCGCCGGCGCCTCGTCTGCGTCGGGGTGTTGCAGGTGTGTTACACATCCCGTATCCCTCCCAATACGCTCGCCACCACAACATCTCTAATCCATTACGTGATGGCCGGTTAGCGCCGCCTCCCGAGGACACCCCAAGTCCGATCCTTGCCATGCGAGGGGGCCATGGCGCGTCCCGCGACGACCCTACCCCATCCCCTCGTTGCCGGGGCCACATGCGTCGACCTCTCTGTCCTCGTCCCGGTCTACAACGAGCAGGAGACGCTGCCGGAGCTCGAGCGGCGCCTCGAGGGCGTGCTCGATGGTCTCGGGCTCGACTGCGAAGTGATCGCGGTGAACGACGGCAGCGCGGACGGAACGCTCGCCCTGCTGCGAGCCTGGTCGGGCCGCGACCCGAGGGTCAGGGTGATCGACTTCTCGCGCAACTTCGGCCACCAGGCGGCGCTCTATGCGGCGCTGTGCCGGGCCCGCGGTCGGGCCGTGGTGCTGATGGACGGCGACCTGCAGGATCCGCCCGAAGTCATTCCGCACATGGTCGAGCGGTGGCGCGAGGGCCACGAAGTGGTCTACGCCGTGCGCCGGAAGCGCAAGGAGGGTCTCCTCAAGCGGGTCGCGTACGCCGCCTTCTATCGCCTTCTCCAGCGCATCGCGTACTTGAAGATCCCGCTGGACTCGGGGGGCTTCTCGTTGCTGGATCATCGCGTGGCGGCCGTGCTCAAAGGGATGCCCGAGCGGAACAAGTTCCTGCGGGGCTTACGGACGTGGGCCGGCTTCCGCCAGACGAGCCTGCTGTACGAGCGCGACGCGCGCTACGCCGGCCACACGAAATACGGTCTGTCCAAGCTCTTCCGGCTCGCCCTCGACGGCATCGTTTCCTATTCCTACGTGCCGCTGCGGGTGTCCTACGCGTTCGGACTGGTCGTGTCGGGCATGAGCTTCATCCTGGCGGTCGTGTACCTCTTCCAAAAGCTCTTCTCGGCGAAGTACGTCCCTCAGGGCTTTACCACCCTCGCGATACTGATCCTGTTCTTGGGAGGCGTGCAACTCCTCACGGTGGGGCTGCTCGGCGAGTACGTGGGGCGCATCTATGACGAGGTGAAGCGTCGCCCCGACTTCGTCGAGCGCGAGCTCATCGGGTTCGACGGCGCCGGGCGGCGATGAAGCGCTGGCGGTTTCTCGCCGTCATATCTGCCGCACAGCTGGCGCTGCTCCTCGCGCATCTCGGGCGGGACAGCCTGTGGCTGGATGAGGTCACGAGTGCCGATGTGGCCGGCGCCCCGTGGGGACGGGTGTGGGCCTTTTTCCGCTCGCTGCCGGAACAGCACCCCCTGTACTATCTGCTGCTGCGGGGATGGACGATCCTCGGTACGTCCGAGGCCACGCTGCGCTCGCTGTCCGTCGTGCTCGCGATCGCGACCGTGTGGGCGCTCTACGCGCTGGTCGAGCGACTCGCGGGCGAGCGGACGGCTCGGGTGGCCGCGGTCATCGCGGCGGCTTCACCGTACCTCCTGTACTACGGGCAAGAGGCACGCATGTACGCGCTCCTCGCCTTTCTCACCGTCTTCAACGGCTACTGGTTCCTCGTCTGGCAGGATACAGGAGCGCGCCGCCCCCTCGCGCTCTACCTGGCCTCCGCTGTGTGCGGCGTGTACACGCATTTGTTCTTCTGGTGGGTGCTGCTGGCGCAGCTCGCGTTCGTGATCCTCCGGGACTGGCCCGTCCGCGCCGCCTGGCGCAAGACCGTGGGGGCGCAGCTGGCCGTGGCGATCGCCTACAGTCCGTGGGTCCTGTTGCTCGCGACGCACCGGCCGGAGCCGCAGGCCTGGAAGGGGCCTGCGACCATCGTCTTCGGTATCCCTTACACGCTGTTGCGGTTCTCGCTCGGTTACTCGGAGTTCCTCGCGAACGCGGGCTGGAAGAATCGCGTCCCCGAACTGGTCGCCGGGAATGCCGTGCTCCTCGTCGTCGCCCTGGTCGTGTTCGGCGTGTTGGCGGTCGTCGGGTGGCGCGAGCTGTGGCGAGCGGGGCGAGACGGGCGGTTCGTGCTGTGCGGGCTGGCCGTGCCAATGGCCGCGGCGCTGCTCGCCTCGCTGGTCGTCGTCGTGATGGGTGAGCGCTATCTCATGGTCAGCTTCCCGTTCTACGTCACCCTGCTGGCGGCGGGCGTGGTCGCGCTGTGGCGCGGGGACGGTGGCCGGCGCCCCCTGGGGATCGCGGTCCTCGCCCTGTACGGGCTGCTCCTGGGGCGAGCGCTCGTCGACTACTACTCCGACCCGGCCTTCGGCAAGGAGCAATGGGCCGACGTCGCCCGCTTCGTGCGGGCGAACGAGCGTCGCGGCGACGTGATCGTGGTCCACAGCGGGTTCGTGCTGCGGGCGTTCACGCGCTACTATGGAACGGCGGTCGACGATCCGGTGCGGTCCTCGGACGACGTATCGGTCGCGCAGTTACGGGGGACCGAGCGCCTGTGGCTCGTGCTCGCTCATACTGATCCGGGCGATGAGTACTGGAAGGCGCTCACGCCGAGTCATCAGATCGTGCTCGATCGGCTGTACCCGCATCAGTCG
>QHTX01000113.1:4708-5206 GCA_003220975.1 Gemmatimonadota bacterium
ATCGTCGTGCTGATGCAGGTGTGGCGCGTCCACGAGCTGTTTCCCATTCTGGCCGTGCCCGGTCTCCCGATCGTCGCGACGCTCGGCGCAGGGCTGCTCTTTTTCCTGGGTCGCAGTTCCGGACGTGCGCTGGGCGGTCTCGATCGACCCCTGGTCGCCGCGGTGCTCGGGCTCCTCGTCCTCGTCGCCTTGTCGATCCCCGGCAGCCTGTATCCGAGGTACAGCTTTGAGTTCCTGTTGAAGGACTACCTGCGCACCGTCGTGCTGATGCTCCTGGTGGCTGCCAGCGTGCGCGGACCGGCCGACCTGCGGCGGTTCGCGTGGCTTCAAGTGGCCGGTGTGACGCTCTTCAGCGCCGTGATGCTCGCCCGTGGAAGCGTGGCGAGCGACGGCCGGCTGAGCGAAACGGCCTATTATGATGCCAACGACCTGGCCACGCTGATCGTCTGCAGCCTGCCCCTGGCATTGCACCTATGGCGCTGGTCGAGCCCGTGGGCG
>QHTX01000113.1:5251-28457 GCA_003220975.1 Gemmatimonadota bacterium
CCCTCGTCAAGATGCAGTCGCGGGGGGGATTCCTGGGATGCGTCGCAGTGGCGCTCTATCTGCTGGTGTGCTTCGACGGCATGTCGCCGATGAAGCGGTGGGGTGCCGTGGCGGTGCCCGTGTTGCTGCTCGTGGCACTCGGCAACGGTGGGTATTTCGAGCGCATGCAGACGCTGCTGAATCCGTCCGCCGACTATAACTGGAGCGGCAACTCCGAGACGGGTCGCATGGAGGTTTGGAAGCGAGGGATCGGCTACATGCTCGACCACCCATTCCTTGGCGTCGGCGCTCAGGCCTTCGGCATCGCCGAGGGGACCCTCGCGCCCGAAGCGGCCCGCCTGGAGGAGTATGGCAAAGGGTTCAAGTGGTCCACGGCCCACAACGCCTTCGTCGAGGTCGGGGCCGAAATCGGGGTCTTCGGGTTGCTCCTTTCGGATCCTGGCGCGGGTGCGGCGTGGGCCGCTGCAAGAAGGGGCGCTGCTGGCGCGTGCCCTGACCGCGTCGCTGGTGGGCTTCGCCGTGACGGCGTTCTTCCTGTCGCAGGCGTACTCCGCCTACTTCTATACGCTCCTCGGGATGACGTTGGGGCTCGCGCGTCTGCGCGACGCGGCGCAGGATCGTCGCCCAGGGACGCTCCCCTGGTCCCGGCGCCCCGCCGCCAACGCGTGATGACGGTGCGGCGCGCGGTCAAGTCGCTGCTCGAGTCCGGGCTCGTGCACGGTGGCCTCGCCAAACTCGGCCGGCTGAGGCGGCGCGAGCACACGCTGGTGTTGACGTACCACAATATCGTGCCGGAGCGGTCGCCTCCCTTCGGCGATCGGTCGCTGCACTTGCCGCGGCCATTGTTCGTGCGCCAACTGGAGCAGCTGCTCCGCACCCACGCCGTCGTCCCGCTCGAGGACGTCCTGGCACCCGCTCGACCGAGTCACCGCCCCCGGATTGCGATCACGTTCGACGATGCATACCGGGGAGCGACGGTCATGGGTGTCGAGGAGCTGACGAAGCGCGGGCTACCGGCGACGCTGTTCGTTGTGCCGGCGTTCGTCGGTGGGGGGCCTTTTTGGTGGGATGCGGTGGCGCGTCCCGACGGCGAGGGTGTGGATCGGGGGTTGCGGGACCATGCACTGCGCGCGCTGGCCGGCAAAGACGGTCAGGTCCGCGAGTGGGCGGCGGCGCACCGGCTGCGGCTCGCCGCGGTGCCGGAGTGGGCGCTGGTGGCGTCGGAGCAGGAGCTGCACGCAGCCACGCGCCATCCCGGAATCACCCTGGCCTCTCACACGTGGACGCATCCGAACCTCGTGCAGCTCCCGCCGGCGGAGCTGGAAGACGAGTTGCGTCGGCCGCTCGCGTGGCTACGCCAGCGATTCGAGCGTGTCATTCCGTGGCTGAGTTACCCCTACGGGCTCGCGAGCCGGGCCGTCGAGGCGGCGGCTGCGGCGGCGGGGTACACCGCCGCCCTGGTGCTGGAGGGTGGTTGGTGTGCGCCCGGCCGCGTGCGCCGCTACGCCGTGCCGCGCCACGGCGTCCCGCGGGACCTGTCGGTCAATGGCTTCGTCCTGTGCACGTCGGGGCTGTGCCGCCATGACGCCTGACGCCGCCGCCGTGATGGGACGGCGTGCGCGGGAGCAGGCGTGGCAGGCTCCGTGCACCGGGCGGCCCCTCAGAGTGCTGCATGTCGTGCACGAGCTCGACTTCGGTGGTCTGGAGGGCTTGGTGGGGGCCATTGTCCGGCTCATCGACCGGCGCCGCTTCGACAGTCATGTGCTCACCATGAGCCGCTTCGGTCGCATGGCCGAGGGACTCGACGCCTTCGCGCAGTTGCATCAGGTCACGTCGATTCCCCATCTGTCGATGCTGTGGCCCCGGAATGCGATTCGGCAGATCCGCGCCGTGGCGCCGGACGTGGTGNNCACAGCGGCGTGTGGTACAAGGGGTCGCTCGCGGCACGACATGCCGGTGTGCCGCGCCTCATCCACACGGACCACGGCCGGCATCACCCCGACCCGCTGAGCGCCCGCGTGCTCGATGGGCTCGCGGCTCGCCGCACCGACGTGATCGTCGCGGTGTCGGAAGCCCTGGGGCATCAGATGGCCGACACCCTGCTCGCCGAGCGGAGCCGCATTCGCGTCGTACTGAACGGCGTGGATCTGACCCGCTTTCGCCCGCGGCCTGTGAGCTCCGCCCTGCGGGCGGAGCTGGGCGTCCCGGCGCACGTCCCGATCATCGGCAGCGTCGGCCGGCTCGACCCCATCAAGGCGTACGACCTCATGATCGGCGCGTTCGCACGGCTCCGGGCGGAGTGGAGCGACGGGCCGGCGCCGGCGCTGGTGCTCGTGGGGGACGGGCCCGAGCGTGCCCGCTTGACCGCTGTGATCGCACAGCTCGGCCTCGGGGCGGACCTGCGCCACCGCCTCGTGCCGGCGGGAGACCGTGCCGCCCTCGCGCACGCGTGGCGCGAGGCGTTAACCCATCCCGACCGCTGCAAAGCGGACGGCGCGGCGGCCCGAGCGAGGGTCGAGCGGGAGTTCAGCCTGGAGCGCATGGTCCGGCAGTACGAGCGGATCTACGTCGGTAAGCCCTGACAGTGGGACGCCACCGCGGCCGGGGACTCGAGGTACACGCGGTGCCAGATCGAGAAGCACAGCAAGGCCCACAGGATACCTTCCCGGTTGTGACGCCGTGCGAAGTGGTCGTCGAGCAATCCGCGGACGACCGCCGGATCGAAGTAGCCGAGTCGCCGCACCCGTGAGGCGGCGAGTTCATCCTCGATGACGTCGCGCAGTTCGTGGCGCAGCCACTCCGCGGTGGGTCCTACGAACCCGCGCTTCGGCGCGCGTAAATGCTCCGGCGGCAGACGCCCGCGCAGCGCGCGCTTGAGGAGCCGCTTGTTCTGGCCGGCGCCGATCTTGACATGGTCCGGGAGCGGGAACACGCGCTCCACGAATTCGTGGTCCACGAACGGTACCCGGATCTCCAGCGAGTGGGCCATCGCGATTCGATCGCTCAGCGCCAGCACGTCGTCCGAGAGGAAGGTCTTGTAGTCGAGATAGAGCGCCGCGCTGAGGCCGGCGCGCGCCCCGTGCCTCTGGTGCAGCTCCTGGAACCGCAGCCGGGCGGCCGCCCCGCTCGGGCCCCCCCCGTCCCGCAAGTCGGCCGAGTAGAGCCTGCGCCGTTCCGCGTCCGGGCACCGGGTGAGGTATCCCAGGAAGCGGTCGGGTGCGGCCCCGGAGCCCGGGCGGAGAAACCGCTTGAGGCGGTCGATGGCGAGCGAGCCGCCGCGGGGCTCGCGCAGCAGGTTCGCCAGCGTGCTGACGCCCCGTTGCACGGCGCCGGGCAGGCGCGCGTAGTATTCCCCCATCAGCATCCCGATGTGGCGCCGATACCCTGCGAACAACTCGTCGCCGCCGATCCCCGTGAGCGCCACCTTGTAGCTCGCCCCGACCGCGCGTGAGAGCAGCCAGGTAGGCACCGCGGACTCGTCGGCGTGGGGCTCGTCCAGGGCCCGCGCAATGGGCTCGAGCAAGTCGCGCACCTGCGGATGAACGTCCACCTCCGTCAGCTTCACGCCGTAGCGGCTCGCGAGCCGCCGCGCCAGCCCTGTTTCGTCCGCCCCAGCGGCACCGGAGCCGAAGTACCGCGCGGTGTAGGCGTGCGGGGCCTCGCTCGCCAGCGCCCAGCTGGCCACGACCGCGGACGAGTCGAGGCCGCCGCTGAGGAAGGCGGCGACCGGTACGTCGCTCACGAGGTGGGCGCGCACCGCCTCGTCGAGCCATTGGAGGACCTGAGCTTCCAGGTCGTCGGGACGGCGTTCGCTCGGCGGCGGCAAATCCCAGTATTGTCGCGTTGCAAATCCGCGAGACCGGTGCCAGGTGGCCGTGTGGCCCGGCTCGAGCTTGCGGATGTCGCGGAACGGGGTGCGNNNCGCGGCGCGGGGATGTACCCGAGCTGCAAGTACATATCCAACGCCTCCCAGTCCAGGACCCGCTCGGTTGGCAGGGTCTCGTGGAGGGCCTTCAACTCGGACGCAAACGCGATGCCCCAGGGCCCTTCCGCGACATAGAGCGGCTTGATGCCAAACCGGTCGCGCGCGAGGAGCAACGTCTGGGTCGTCGCGTCCCAGATGGCGAACGCGAACATGCCGCGGAGCAGCTCGACACACCGCGGACCGTGCTCTTCGTAGAGATGCAGAATCGTCTCGGTATCGCCCTGCGACGTGAATGTGTGTCCGCGCCGCAGCAGCTCGCGCCGCAGCTCGCGGTAATTGTAGATCTCGCCGTTGAAGACGATGACCTTGGACCGATCTTCGTTGAAAATCGGTTGGCGCCCGCCGGCCAGGTCGATGATGCTGAGCCGCCGCATGCCCAATCCCACGGGGCCGTCCACATAGACGCCCTCGTCGTCCGGCCCTCGGTGCCGGATGGCTTCGCACATCTCCCGCACGAGTAGCGGAGAGACCGGACAGTCCCGGTCCGCGTGGATGAGTCCTACGATGCCGCACATACGTCGGCGCGGTGGAGCAAGAGCAGGGCCATGCGCGATAGCGAGACTATCTCGCCGGGTGCCGCGGCGCACCGCATCGCCGGCGCCCGGGTGTTGCACCGATGTGACAACCTCGGAACCTCGCGGACTCACGCCGCTGCTCAGTCCTCAGGCACAAAGGTTGTTGGTACATCGCGCCTGTGAGCCGCTCGGGCCAGGTGACGCTGGTGGTGTCCGTCGACGCCGAGGAGGACGCCTGGGCGCCGACGCGGGAGCGCGCGACCGTCGAGAACGTCCGAGAGCTGACGCGGCTCTCGGCCTTCCTGCACGGGCTGGGCATGCGCGCGACCTATTTCGTCACCTACCAGGTCGCGTTGCAGCCGTGGGCGGCGGACATTCTGGGCGAGGTCCGTGCTCGTTGGGGCGACGAGGTGGGTGCCCACCTGCATCCCTGGAACACCCCGCCGCTCGACGACCCGTTCCTGCCGCACAATACCGTTCTGAAGAACCTCCCCGGCGCGCTGCAGCGGGCGAAGCTCGAACACCTGACGGCCTTGCTGACGCAGGCCGTCGGCGCGCGGCCGCGGTGCTTCCGCGCGGGACGTTTCGGCCTGGGCGTGGAGACGGTGACGGCACTGCGCCAGTGCGGGTACACGGTCGACAGCAGCGTCACGCCCTACTACGACTGGCAGCCATTCGACAACGGCCCCTCCTTCGTCGGGGCCCCGTTCGGCCCGTACTACCTGCGAGAGCAGGGCGATGTGCGCATGCCGGCGCCCTCCGGAGCCGTCGTCGAGGTTCCCATCTCCAGCGCCTACAATCGCCGGCCGTTCAGCGTCTGGAACCGGTTGTACGAGTGGACCGACAGCGCGCGACTGCGCCGCCTCCGCGTCCGTGGACTCCTCAGCAGGACCGGCGTGCTGAAGCGGATCCTGTTGGGACCGGAGCGCGCCAGCGTCGCCGAGATGTTGCGGCTGTCGCGGTTATTGATCGAGGAGGGGGTCGAGCACCTCCACCTGTTCTTGCACAGCTCCAGCCTCCTCCCGGGACTCACGCCGTACGCACCCAGTGGGGCCGCCGTGGAGCGGTTGTATGCAGCGGTCGCGCGCTACGTGGAAGCGTTGGCCAAAATGACGCCGCTCCGGTTCGGCACCGTCCCTGAGGTGGCCGGGACGCTCATGCCGGTAGGAGGCGCGGACTGAGCGCCCTGTCGATTCTCCACGCGCTCGCGCCCGCCGAGATCGGCGGCCTCGAGCGCGTGGTGCACGCCCTGGCCACGGGGCAGCGCCGCGCCGGCCACCGGGTCAGCGTCATCGCCGTGCTCGGGGACGGCCGGCAGGACCATCCCTTCCTGGGACCGCTGCGCGACGCCGGCGTGGACGTGCGTCCCGTCCATCTGCGGCCGCGCGCCTACCTCCGGGAGCGGGCGGCGGTCGTCGCGGCTTGCCGCAGCATCCAGCCCGACGTGGTGCACACCCACGGCTGCCGGGCGGACGTCGTCGACTCGGGCGCGGCGCGCCGCCTCGGGCTGCCGACGGTCACGACCGTGCATGGATTCACCCGCGGCGACATCAGGAACCGTCTGTACGAACGGCTGCAGCGCCGGATCCTGCGGCGGTTCGCTGCCGTGGTTGCCGTGTCGCGCCCACTCGCCGGCGAGTTGACGCGCGCCGGCGTGCCGGCCGAACGCCTCCACGTGGTTCGGAACGCGTGGCCCGGCGATCCCCCCCCCCTGCCGCGGGAATACGCCCGTGACCTGCTCGGCGTGCCGGAGGGGCGATTTCACGTCGGGTGGGTGGGGCGACTGACCCCGGAGAAGGGCGCCGACGTCTTGCTCGAGGCGGTGGGAGCGCTGGGCGACCTGTCGCTCGTCGCGTCGGTTCTCGGAGATGGACCCGCGCGCCCGCAGCTGGAGGCGTTGGCGGTGCGGCGCGGCGTCGCGGGGCGGTTTCGCTGGTTGGGGAATCGGCCCGATGCCGGGCGGCTCTTCTCCGCGTTCGACGTCTTCGTGCTCAGCTCCCGCGCCGAGGGAACGTCGATCGCCCTGCTGGAGGCGATGGCGACCGGCACGCCAATCGTGGCGACGGCGGTCGGGGGCAATCCGGAAGTCGTCTCGTCCCACGAGGCGCTGCTCGTTCCCCCGGACGATCCGGCGGCGCTCGCGCGCGCCATCCGTCACGTCCACGAGGACCCCGCGGCGGCGGCGGCGCGGGCGGAGTGCGCGCGTGCGCGCGTGGCGCGGGAGTTCGCCCTCCTGCCGTGGCTGACGCGCTACGAGCGCGTTTATCGGAGCGTGTTATGACCGCCGTCTGCCTGTGGGTGCTTGGCGTGGCGACGGCTTTCGTCCTGTACACCTACGCCGGCTATCCGGTGGCGCTGCTGGTGCTCGCGGCCGTGCGGCACCGGCGCCCGCCGTTCCCGCCGCTGGCCGAGTGGCCCCCGATCAGCATCGTCGTCCCTGCGTATAACGAGGCGGCCGCGATCCAGACGACGCTCGACAACCTGTTGCAGGTCGACTACCCCGCGGAGCGACGCCAGATCGTGGTGCTCTCGGACGCCTCGACCGACGCCACGGACGCGATCGTCGCCGCCTACGCGAGCCGGGGCGTCGAGCTGGTGCGTCTGCCGCGCCGGTCCGGGAAGACCGCGGTCGAGAACGCCGCGCTGCCCCTGCTCCGCGGTGAGATCATCGTCAATACCGACGCGTCGGTGCGCGTGGAGCGCGGGGCGGTGAAGCGGCTGGTCGCGACGTTCGCCGATCCCACCGTCGGCGTCGCGTCCAGCCACAACGTCAGCGTCGCGCGCCTGGAGCGGCACGCGAACTACGCGGAGTCATGGTATGTCCGCTATGACATGTGGGTTCGGGATCTCGAGTCACGCGTCTCCGGGATCGTGGGCGCCGCGGGTTGCCTGTACGCGGTACGGGCGTCGATCCACCGGCACGTCCTCCCCGGATCGATGAGCCGTGACTTCGCCGCCGGCCTCGTCGCGCGGGAGCGGGGCTTCCGAGCCCTCTCGGTGCCGGACGCCGTCTGCTTCGTGCCGCGCGTCCCTTCGCTGCGGCGGGAATACCGCCGCAAGGTCCGGACGATTGCCCGCGGCATCGAAACGCTGGTGTTCAAGCGGCACCTGCTCAACCCGGTGCGCTTCGGACTGTTCGCGTGGATCCTGGCGAGCCGTAAAGTCTGCCGCTGGCTGATTCCCCACGTCGGCGCGCTCGCCCTCCCGGCCCTGCTGTGGCTGGCCGCCACCGTCCCGGGGGCCTGGTGGGGCGTTGCTCCCGTGGCGGTGGCGACGGCGTGCGCGGCAGGCGCCTGGTGGTGGCCGGAGCAGCGGCCGCGACCTGCATGCGACCTGGGAGCCGACCCGCCGCGTCGCCGTGGCGCCTGGGGGGGGGGTCACCAGGCGCCGAGCCGCAGCACCATGACGGGCACGGTCCGCAGCATGATGCGGAGATCCTCGCCGACGGACTCGCGGCGGATGTACTCCAGGTCGAACGCGAGCTTGCGCCGCACGTCCTCGACGCAGCTGTCGTAGCTCTGGTTGACCTGCGCCCAGCCCGTGATGCCCGGGCGCACCCGCTGCCGTTGCGGGTAGGCGGCGATGTCGGCCCGCAGGCGCGCGAAGATCGCCGGCTGCTCGGGTCTCGGCCCCACGACGTTCATGTCTCCGCGCAGCACGTTCACGAGTTGCGGCAGCTCGTCGAGGCGGTACGTCCGGAGGATCCGGCCGACGCGCGTGACGCGCGCGTCCTGGGGCTGGGCCCAGATCTCCCCGGGCTCATCGGGCCCGCGGCAACCGGGGGCCATCGTGCGAAACTTGTAGATCCGGAACGGCCGGCCGCCGCAGTCCGCCAGGCGGCGCGTGTTCCCGGTCGGCCGGCCCGGCGCGCGCTGGTCGAGGCCGATGCGGAGCTGGCTGTAAAACACCGGTCCCCGCGAGGTCAGCTTGATCGCGCAGGCGATCGCCGCCATCAGCGGCGCGGCGACCACGAGGCCCACGGCGGCCACCGCGACGTTCAGGACGCGGCGCGGCAGGCCAGGCGCCAGCTGCAGGCCGCGCGCGGGCGCGCGGGGGAACGGCGCACGGCGGGCGGACGTCGTGGGCTGTCGAACGGCTGTCATGGCGGAGGCTCGGGGATCGGTCTGGCGAGAGACCGTGCAGACGCCGTGCCCCCGGCGCCGTGCTACGAAAAACGGGCTCCGTTCAACGGAACCCGAGGGGATTGTCGCAGGCCGACGACAGGAACGTGGTAAGCGTGTTACGTGGTAAACGTGTTACTACATGCGCGTCACGGGCTCGTCGTCCGGCGGGTCCACGGGCCGGCGATGCAACCCGTGGCGCTCCAGCAGCCGGTAGAGGGTGGTGCGATCGACGCGCGCGGCCCGGGCGGCTCGGGACATGTTGCCGCCCGCCTGCGACACGAGCTGGCTGAGGTAGCGGAGCTCGAACTCGGCGACGAGACGATCACGCGCGTCGTAGTACGGCTCTTCGGTCGTGACCTCGCGCAGCAGCGTCGCCGACGCCTCGGTCGCGAGCTCGTCGCCGAGGGCCGGAATGGCGTCCGGCGCGACCTCGTCACCCGGCTCCAGCAGGACGACCAGGTGTTCGACGACGTTCTCGAGCTCGCGCACGTTGCCCTTCCAGGGGCGCGCGCGCAGTGCCCGCAGCGCCGCCTCGCTCAACCGCGGGACGGCCACGGTCGCGCCACGGTGGCGGGTCCAGTATTGCTTCAGGAAGTATTCGGCGAGCAGCTGAATGTCGGCCGGGCGCTCCCGCAGCGGCGGCACGTGGATCGGCACCACGCGCAGGCGGTAGTAGAGGTCCTCCCGGAGCGCGCCGGTCTTGACGGCTTCCTCCGGGTTGCGGTTGGTGCACGCGATGAACCGCACGTTCACCACGGCGTCGGTGGTCTCGCTCCCGACGCGCCGCACCACGCCGTCCTGGATCACGCGGAGCAGCTTGGCCTGGATCGGCTTTGACATGTCCACGAGCTCGTCGAGCAGCAACGTGCCGCCGTTCGCCGCCTCGAGCAGGCCGGGCTTGTCCCGGACGGCGCCGGTGAACGCGCCTTTGCAGTGCCCAAACATCTCCGACTCGAGCAGCGCCTCGGGCAACGCCGCGCAGTTGACGGCCACCAGCGGCCGGCTGCTGCGACGGCTGTGGTGGTGGATGAACTGGGCGATCAACTCCTTGCCCGAGCCGCTCTCGCCGGTGATGAAGACGGAGGCCTCGGTGGGCGCGACGCGACGGGCGAGACCCACCGCCCGACGGAACGCCGGCGACGCGCCCAGCACCGTGACATGCTCGCTGTTCCCGTGCTCCCGCTCGAACTCCGCCTGGACGGCCAGGGATTCGCGCGCCACGGTGACGGTGTGGGCCGCGCGACCTACCAGGATCTGCAGGTGCGTCGCCGAGAACGGCTTGGGGAGATAATCCCACGCGCCGGCGCGCAGCGCGTCGAGACTCGAATCGACGCTCGGGTTGCCGGTGATCACGAGGACGATGGTGTCCGAGTGCGCCTCCAGGCAGGTGCGCAGCAGGCGCAGGCCGGAGACCTCGGGCATATAGAGGTCGAGGAGCACGATGTCGAACCTGTTGCGCTTCAGCGTCTCGCGCGCCTCGTCGCCACGGCTACACAGGCTGACCTGATACCCCTCGTATTGCAGGACGCTGGCGCAGCTCTCTCGCAACGTGCGGTCGTCGTCCACGATCAGCACGCGAATGGTGGCCTTCAGCTCGGCCGTGAGCTGGCACGGCCCCAGCGTCGGCCGGACACGACCGGGACGGCTGTGCGGGGCTCGCGCGGGGGGGGTATCGGTTGGGGGCACACGCATCGGGTCTGCTACCTCCGTCACTAAAAGTCGCCGAGGCCGACCACTGACGGCTGCGGCAGCAGATGGCACAGATCGGGCCGCCCGGAGAGCAGTCCGAAGTGCTTGATTTACAGGCACCTGGCCGATCTGTCAAGTGCGGTGTCGCAGCCGTACCACATGTCTCTGCGCCGGGACAATTGCGTGTTGCAGCGCTACCACACTTCGCCGGCCGCTCCGAATCCCGGCATCCGGTCTAGTGCCGTCACGATCACGCCGCGTGCGGTATCGGCCTTGCGGTACGGTGCGACGTGACCGAGTACCTGCCCGGCGCCGCGGCGTCGCCCATCGTGCGGGAGGCGCCCCTCCCGGTCCCCGCCCGCGTAACGGCTGCGCCCGATCCAGTCGCCTCACCCTTCGAGCAAGGCGTGGACTGGCGGCGCTGCTGGGGGGCGGTGCGACGGCATCGCTGGTGGATCCTGGGATGTGCGGTGCTCGGGACGGCCGGCGGCGTGGTCGGCGCGCGGATGCGCCCGCCCCGCTACCAAGCGCAAGCGACCATCTGGATTCAGGCGGGCGAGCCCCGCGGGCCGGATCGCGGGCCGATCGGCGCCAACCGCCTGCTCGACGCGTCGGCCTGGGTCGATCTGTTGAAATCGTACGTCGTGCTCGACGACGTGGTGCGCGACCGGCAGCTGTATCTCGGCGTCGTGGCGCAAGACACCCGCGCTGTCACGGGGTTCACCGTCGGCGATCCAGTCATGCCCGGCCGGTACCGCGTCGTGCTGGACCGGTCAGGGAGCACCTTCCGGCTCCTGGGCGATGACGGCGTCGAGCTGCAGCGGGGCACCGTCGGGGACTCGATTGGTCAAGCGGTGGGCTTCCGCTGGGCTCCGGCCGCCGCGGTCTTGCCTCCGGGGAGCGAGGTGACGCTCATCGTCTCGTCGGTGCGTGACGCCGCGAAGCGGCTGGGCGACGCGCTGAACGTGACCATCGATCCGAACGGGAACTTCTTGCGGCTTTCGCTCACGGGAACGGACGGGCCCACCGTGGCGGCGACGCTGAACGCGGTCGCCCAGCGGTACGTCGACGCGGCATTGAAGCTGAAGCGGGCCAAGCTGAGCGAGCTGGCCGCGTTGCTGGCCGAGCAGCTGCAGTCGGCGCGCGCGAGTCTGCAGCGAGCCGAGAGCGCCTATGAGGCGTTCCGGACGCGGACGATCACCCTGCCCCCGGATCCGGGCGCCGCCGCGGCCGCGGCCGCGGGAGTGCAGTCGCCGATGAGCGAGTTCTTCGGCCTCCGTCGTCCTCACCCAGGCGCACGATTCGGCCGCCTCCATCGACGCGCTCGCGGCCATCGGTGCCGTACAGCAGTCCCTGGATCTGAAGCAAGCCCTGAGCGAGCTGACCACGAAGCGGGCGGAGCTCCGCGCGCTGCGGTACCGCTACACCGAGGATCACCCGGCGGTGCGACGCCTGGCGACGGACATCGACGTGCTGCAGCGCCAGGCGATTCCCGGCCTGGCGCGGGCGCTGCACGCCGACCTTGGGGCGCGAGCCCAGACGCTGGCGACGGAGATCAGCGCCGGGGGTCGAGAGCTGCAGGCTATCCCGCAGCGCAGCATCGAGGAGGGGCGACTGCGGCGCGACGTGTCGATCGCCGAGAACCTGTACGCCAGCGTCCAGCAGCGCTACAACGAGGCCCGGCTCGGGGAGGCGAGCACGGTCGCCGACGTCCAGGTCCTGGACGCGGCGGTCTCGCCGCAAGAGGCGGCCAAGAACACCGCCTCCCGCCTTGTGGCGTTCGGCTTCGTCGTGGGGTTGAGCCTCGGCATGGTGGCTGCTGTCGTGGTCGATCGCCTCGACCCGCGCGTGCACCACCCCGACCAGGTGACGGAGCAGATGGGGCTCTCGATCATCGGCGTGCTGCCCCACGTGCGGGACCGCCGGGCGGGGCCGGACGACCAGCAGGTGGCCCACGCCATCGAGGCGATGCGGAGCATCCGCCTCAGCTTGACGCACGCCCACGGTGCGGCAGGGCCGATGCTCGTCACCATATCGAGCCCCGGCGTCGGCGACGGCAAATCGTTCGTGTCGGCGAATCTGGCGCTCGCGTTCGCCGAAGCGGGGCGCCGCACCCTGCTGATAGACGGCGACGTTCGCCGCGGCAGCCTGCACCGAGCGGTACGCGCGCGGCGCCAGCCCGGGCTCACCGACTTTCTCGCGGGCCGTGCCCCCTTCGAGGCGACCGTCCAGGGAACGCCGTATCCCGACTTGCAGTTCATCGGCGCCGGGACGCGGTTCCGCGACTCCCCGGAGCTGCTCGGATCCGGGGCGATGTCGGAGCTCCTGGCGCGGCTGCGCGCGAGCTGGAGCGTCATCCTGGTGGACAGTCCGCCGCTGGGATCCGGTGTGGACCCCTACACGCTGGGCACGCTCACCAGCAACATGCTCCTCGTATTGCGCACCGATGCCACGGACTTGTCGCTCGCGCGGACCAAGCTCTCGGTCCTCGACCACCTGCCGATTCGCCTGCTCGGCGTGGTAGTGAACGACGTGCGGCCGGGCGGCGTCTACCGGTACTACAGCTACTTTGCCGGCTACGGGACGCGGGATGAGGGCGTGGCGATCGCCACCCATCGTGTGCGGGGAGTCCTCTAGCCTGCCCGAGGCGCGGGGCCGCCGTCGTCGAAGTTTCGCAGCCAGCCCCCCGCGGGATCGGTGCGTGCCTTCCGCAGCGCGGCGGTCGCGTGCAGGATCAGCTCGACGGCGTCCATCGTCGCCGCGTGGAAATCCGCCACCCCGTGACAGCCCACCTGCAACCGGAACGGCGGCGGCTCCCCGGGCGGGTCGACCCCGCCGACGATGGCCTGCCCGAGGCGCTCGGCCAGCCGCCGCGCCTGCGTCGCATCGGCATCGAGGGCCACGACGACAAACGCGCTTGGACCCAGGCGCCCCACCACGTCCGAGCGCCGCCCCGCGGATTTCAACGCGCGAGTGACGTGCTGCAAGACGGTCGGGGGCAGATCGCCCGGCGCGACGTCCGGCTCCAGCACCTCCGCGTCGGGCGCCAGCACCACGCAGGCCAGCGCCGCGTGGGCGCGGGATGCGTGCGAGGCGACCTCCCGGGCGCGCCGCGTGAGCCCGCGCACGTTGTAGAGACCCGTCTCCTCGTCCACCAACCCGGCGACGCGGGCGCGATCGGCAGCGAGCTTCGCCGCCCCGAAGGTGCCGATCAGCGCGAGCACCTCTTCCGCATCGAACGGCTCGCTGAGGCAGCCCCAGGCGCCCGCGCGCAGGGCGGCGACGCGGTCGTGTCGGGTCGCGGGACGGGGCAACGTGAGCAGGATCGGCGTGCCGTCGCCGACGATGTGCCGCGTGCGGAGCGCGCGGCACAGGTCGTCACCGTTCGAGTCCGGGAGCTGCGCATCGAGGACGATGATGTCAGGGCGGTCCCGCAGGGCGCGTTCCAGCGTGCGACGTGCGGTGTAACTGCGGAGCACGACGTAGCCCCGAGGAGCGAGGATGCTCTCGAGCGACCGCGTGGCCCATTCCTGCTTGGTCGCGATCAGGATCACCGCTGGGCGAGCGGCCCCCGCTGCGTCGGGCATGGGGGGCCGTGCTAGCGTGGGGGAGTCCGGCGGACCGCACGAGTCACGCCCGCTGCCGCTGCAGGACTCGTGCGCGCGCGGGAGACCCTGGCGCGGTCGTCGTGGCCGCGTCTGGTCGGGCCCGCTCCGTACCGGAAACGCGAAACTGCTGCTCCGCGCCCACAGCCGGACCGGGGCCTGCCACCTAACTGCAACGCGGGCGGGTGTGGGGCGGTGCCGGCCCCGGCGTTCGTGTTCTAACTCGTGCGCTCGCAGTGGCTTGCCGCCGGCTGCCGAGCAGACCACCACCCGGCCCGGAATTTGAAGGCCCGGTGCTCCGCATGCTGTGTCGCCGGTGTGAGATCGCTTCCTCCGCAACCGGAGTGCGTCATGCGGCGCCGTCTCCCGCCCGCGTGTGGGGTGCGCATCGCCTCGGGAATCTGCTGTGCGCCTCCTGCGGCACGATCCTCACCGGGGAGGATGTCGCCGAGCGGCTGCTTCGCAAGCAGTCGCAGCTCGCGCGGTTCGGGCTCACCGGCCAGGCGCGGCCGCTCCTGGAAGTGGCGCGTCGGAGAGGCGCCTGACATGTGCGGCATCGTCGGCTACACCGGGCGTCGCGAAGCGGCGCCGATCCTGCTCCGCGGGCTCAGTCGCCTGGAGTACCGGGGTTACGACTCGGCGGGGCTCGCCGTGCAGGTCGACGGCGGCGTGGTGACGCGCAAACTCGCGGGCCGCGTGGACGCGCTCGAGGCGCTCGTGGCGCGCCGTCCGGTCCAGGGGGCGACCGGCATCGCGCACACGCGCTGGGCGACGCACGGGGCGCCCACGGAGCGCAACGCGCATCCGCACGTCGATTGTCACCGGCGTGTCGCGCTGGTCCACAACGGGATCATCGAGAACGCCGACGCGCTGCGGGCGGCCCTGGCGAACAGCGGCCACCGCTTCGAGACCGAGACCGACACCGAGACACTCGCCCATCTGATCGAGGAAGCCCCCGGCGGCAGCCTCGAAGCGCGGGTGATCGCGGCGCTGGAACGCGTAGTCGGCACGTACGGGCTGGCCGTCGTCTCCGCGGACGAGCCGGGGAAGGTCGTGGTGGCCCGGCAGGGGTCGCCCGTGCTGTTGGGGGTGGGCGACGAGGAGTTTTTCGTGGCGTCCGACGCGTCGGCCATTCTCGAGCACACGCGCTCGGTGGTGTATCTGGACGACGGCGACATCGCGGTCCTCACACCGGACCGCTATTACGTCGTGGACCGCGACTCGCACGTGCAGCTCCGCGCCGTGGACGACATCGCCTGGGACCTCGCAGCGGTCGAGTTGGGCGGCTACCCGCATTACATGTTGAAGGAGATCTGCCAGCAACCGGACACGGTGCGGAGCACGCTGCGGGGGCGGCTGCTGTTCGAGGACGGGATGGCGCGACTCAACGGCCTCAACCTTCCCCCCGAGGCGTGCGCCGACCTGCAGCGCATCGTGATCATCGCGTGCGGAACCTCGTGGCACGCGGGGCTGGTCGGTCGCCACATCATCGAGGCGCTGGCCGGCATTCCGGTGGCCGTCGAGTACGCGTCGGAGTACCGGTACCGTACCCAGCTCTCCCTGCCGGGGACGCTCACGGTGGCGATTTCCCAGTCGGGAGAGACCGCCGACACACTCGAGGCCATGCGCGCCGCGCGGGCGGCCGGCTCCCGCGTGCTGGGCCTGATCAACGTCGTGGGGAGCACGATTGCGCGCGAAGCCGACGGCGGGATCTACCCCTGCACGCGGGTCCGGAGATCGGCGTCGCCTCGACGAAGGCATTCACGTCGCAAATCGCCGCGCTGGCGCTGCTGGGGTTGTATCTCGGGCGGCAACGGGGGCTGTCCGTCGAGGCCGGGCAAGAGATCGGGTGCCGCCTCGCCCAGCTGCCCAGCCTCATCAGTCGCGTGCTGGCGCTCGAGCCGCAGGTGCGCGCGATCGCGGACGCCTATGGCGACCGCAGCAACTTCCTGTACCTCGGGCGCGGCGTCAGCTTTCCGGTGGCGCTCGAGGGCGCGCTGAAGCTGAAGGAGATCAGCTACATCCACGCCGAGGGGTATCCGGCGGCGGAGATGAAGCATGGGCCGATCGCGCTGATCGACGCCGAGATGCCCGTCGTGTTCGTCGCCCCCAAGGACGACGTGTACTCGAAGGTCGTGTCCAATATGCAGGAGGTACGGGCGCGGGGCGGTCGCCTCATCGCGGTCACGACCGAGGGGAATGGCGACCTCGCGGGTCTGGTGGATCACCAGCTCCGGGTGGCGGAGACCATCCCGCTCCTCTCCCCGATTCTGACCGTGATCCCGTTGCAGCTCCTGGCCTACCACATCGCGGTGCGACGCCAGTGCGACGTCGATCGGCCGCGCAACCTCGCGAAGAGCGTCACCGTGGAGTAGCCATGCGCCTCGTCTCGTACTTCGTCCTCCCGCTCGTCCTCCTCGCCGCGGCCGGCGCCGCGGCAGGGCAAGGTCTCACTGCGCGCGACGTCGGTCCGGCGTTGGCGACCCGCGAGCAGCTCCAGCAGGCGCTCGTCCGGGCCCGGCAAGACTCGCACGCGGGGGCGGTGGTGACGCTGCTCCGCACGCGACTCGACAGCGGCGACTTTGAGCCGGGCGACCGGATCTTCGTCCGGGTGCAGGGCGAGCGGGAGCTCACCGACACGTTCGCGGTCGGAGAGGGACCGATGCTCGGCCTCCCGCAGCTGGGCGCGGTGCCGCTCGCGGGCGTGCTGCGCTCCGAGCTACAGCACCGGCTGGAGCAGCACCTGGCGCGCTACGTGCGCGACCCGGTGGTGGAGGCGCGCCCGCTCATCCGCATCCTGGTGGACGGCAGCGTCGCGAAGCCCGGCTTCTACGCCGTCGCGCCGGAGGTGCCCCTCGCGGACGTGATGGGGATCGCCGGCGGGCTGCTGCCGCAAGCGAAGGTGGCCGGCATGCGCGTCGAGCGCGGCGGCGCGGAGATCTGGAGCGGTGCGCCACTGCAGCAGGCGCTGGGGCGGGGCGCGTCGCTCGACCAGTTGAACCTGCGGGCGGGGGACCGCGTGGTCGTGCCGGCCGGCCGGGTCGGGGGCGACCGCGCGTTCCAGATCCTTGGCCTGCTCGTCAGCGTCACCGCGGCGGCCTTCACCATCAGCCGGATTCATTGATGGGCGGGCGGCGGGCGCCCAGCACGATCCTCTCGGTGGTGGGCGCGCGCCCCAACTTCATGAAGCTGGCGCCCCTCGCCCGCCAGCTGGCGCGCCGGGCCGACGTGCGGCACCTGATCGTGCACACCGGCCAGCACTACGATCCCGAGATGTCGGACGCCTTCCTCCGGGACCTCGCCATCCCCCGGCCGGACTGCAATCTCGCGGTCGGCGCAGGCTCGCACGCCCAGCAGACCGCCGCCGTGATGCAGCGGCTCGAGCCGGTGTGCCTCGAGGCCCGACCGGACGTGGTGCTCGTGTACGGCGACGTCAACTCCACGCTCGCGGCGGCGCTCGTGGCCGCGAAGCTCGGGATTCGCGTCGGGCACGTGGAAGCCGGTCTCCGGAGCCGCGATTGGTCCATGCCGGAGGAGATCAACCGCGTGGTGACCGACCGCTTGTCCGACCTGCTGTTCACGCCGTCGCGCGATGCGGGAGACAACCTGCTGGCCGAAGGGATTCCGCGGGAGCGCGTCCACTTCGTGGGGAATATCATGATCGACTCGCTGGTGGCGCTGCTGCCGGAGGCGCGGCGGCGCAACGGCGCGGGACCGGCGGGCGCGGCGGGCGCGGCGGCCGGGCCGTACGTGGTCGTGACGCTGCACCGGCCCGCGAACGTGGACGATGCCGCCACGCTGCGCCAGCTGCTCGACGCGCTGGCGGAGCTCAGCGGCGATCGCCGCATCCTGTTCCCGGTGCACCCGCGCACCCGCGCGCGCCTGCAGGGGATGGCGTGGACGCCGCCCCGCCCCGATCGGTTCGCGCTGCTCGACCCGGTGTCCTACGTGGACATGCTGCAGCTGGTGCTGGGGAGTGACGCGGTGATCACAGACTCGGGCGGGCTCCAGGAGGAGACGACCTACCTCGGCATCCCGTGCTTGACCGTGCGTCCCAACACCGAGCGCCCGATTACCTGTAGCGCCGGCACCAACCGGCTCGTCGCCGCCCGGCGCGACGCGCTGTGCGAGGCGGCGCGGCAGCTGTGGGGGCGACGCCGCATGCCGCCGCCCACGATCGAGCGCTGGGACGGGAATACCGCGGCGCGGATCGTCGCCGTGCTGTGCGACGGAGCGAGCATGGACTGAGCGCAACGCTTGCGTCGCTCCCCCTCCCACGATAGCCTTCGCGCCCTGTGAGCGTCTTGCCTGAGCGCGGCATGCCGCCGCGCGTGCTCCTGGCCGACGACCATGAGGTGGTGCGCCAGGCCCTGAAGGCCCTGCTGGAGCGCCACGGCTTCCAAGTCGTGGGTGTGGCCGCCGACGGCCGGGCCGCCGTCGACGCGGCGTGCCGGCTGCGCCCGGACGTCGCGGTGCTCGATGTCGCGATGCCGCTCCTCAACGGCGTCGACGCGGCGCGGGAGCTCTGCCGCATGAGCCCCGCGACCCGGGTCATCCTGCTGACGGCGCTCGAGGACGCCCACTTCGTGCCGGAGGCGCTGCAGGCGGGCGTGCGCGGCTTCGTCATGAAGTCCCAGGGCATCGACGACCTGGAAGATGCGATCCGCACCGTGCAGCGCGGCGGGCTGTACGTGAGCCCCGGCGTGTCGCAAGGCTTCATCGACGCCGTGACCGGCGCACACGCCAACTCGGGCGGCCCGTTGAGCCCGCGGGAGCGGCAGGTGCTACAGCTCGTCGCCGAGGGCAAGTCGTCCAAGCAAATCGCCGACCTGCTGCAGATCAGCGTCAAGACCGCCGAGTTTCACCGCGGCCGGGTGATGGACAAGCTCGACATCCACGACACCGCCGGGCTCGTGCGCTACGCCATCCGCGAAGGGCTGATCACTCCCTGACCTGGGACTTCTCCCAGGTGTGCACCCCGGGGAAGGCCCAGTATCGTCGCTCCCGCGCCACACCCATCCTTTAAGGAACCCCCGCAGCCGAATCGTGTAGCCGCGGTCGGGGCGCGCCCCCCGTGCTGGCACTACCATTGCCTCTGCGCTCCTGAGGAACACCGTGGCTACTCCCGCAGCGTCGTCGCCCGGACTCGCGCTCATCGTCTCTCCCGACGAATGGGCGACGCGCGCCCTCGCCAGCGTGCTCGAGCCCGCCGGCTATCGGGTGCTGCGCGCGGCCACCGCCGCCGATGCGCGCGAGGGCGCGCGCCGCGCGCAGCCCGACGTCATCCTGATTGCGGTCGAACTGGAGCAGCCGAGCGGCGAGGAGCTGTGTCGCGAGCTGCGTCGTGATCCGGCGGTGTCGCCCGCCACGCCGATTCTCGGCGTCAGCGCGGCGACGGTCACGCGCGAGCGGCGCCTCAGCTGGCTGCGCGCCGGCGCGTGGGAGCTGCTCGGCTTCCCGCTCGACGGCGAGGAGCTGCTCTTGAAGCTCGACGGCTACGTGCGCGCGAAACGGGAAGCGGACCGGGCCGGGGCCGGCGTCCTCATCGACGAAGCGACGGGCCTGTACAACGGGCGCGGGTTGCGGCGTCGGGCCCGCGAGGTCGTCGCCGAGGCGCTGCGGCTGCACGCCGCGCTGGCGTGCGTGCTGTTCAGCGCCGATCTCGGGGCGGCGGCAGCAGGCGAGGAAGAGCCCCGCCGCTCACGCGCCGCGATCCGCGCCCGCGTCACGCAGGCGCTCCAGACCCACGGGCGCCTCTCGGACACGATCGCCTGGTGGAACGGGACGGAGTTCGCGGTGCTCGCCCCCGCGACGGACGCCGTCGGCGCGGAGCAACTCGCCCGGCGGCTGAGCGCCGCCATCGAGCATGAGTCACCCGAGCCGGGCGAGGCCACCCCGCCGCTCGAGGTGCGCGCGGGTTACTTCGCCGTGAGCGACGCCCACGCGACGCCGGTCGAGCCGGAGGGCCTGCTGGGGCGGGCGAGCCGGGCCCTGGCGCTGACGCGCGCAGCCGGGCGCGCCGCGCGCATCCGCCGGTTCGACGAGTGACGGCCGCCGGGGCACCGTTTCAGGCCGGTACGGCGGGCTTTTCTCGCGTCTAGCGGGATCGCAGTGGGGCGTGCAACTTACGGCGCGCCCTTGCGAACCCGTGCGGATGACTACACGACCCAGCCCCAGCCCGCTGTCTGCCCCCCGTAACCTAAGCCGCAGCTCGTATCCGCCCGCGCCGCAGGCAGAGCGGTTCGCCGCCGTGCCGTCGGCGCTGCTCCAGGCGGCCGCGCGACGTGTGGTGACGGCGTGGGAGCGCGAGAGCGGCAAGGCCCAGGGCGAAGTCCTCGAGATCGTGGAAGCGCTCGCCCTCGGCGTGCATCGGCAACAGGTCGCCGGCGAGATCGTGGTCGACACCCCGGCGCGCTCCGTGCTTGGCCAGCGCCTGCTCGAGCTGCTGCGGTCCGAGGTGATCCAGAGCTGGTCCGCCGCCGCCGCCGCGCCCGCCGAGGTCCTGGCGGCGCTCACCGCCATCGAGCGGGTCCGCGTGGCGATCGAGCCCGACTGGTTGCAGGATTTCACGTCGCGGCTCGCAGGTCCGAACGGACTGGAGATCGTGGTGGACGTCGCGCACGATCTCCGCTCGCCCCTCACCTCCATCCTGTTTCTCGCGGAAACGCTGCAGCGCGGGCAGAGCGGGACGGTGAACGAGATGCAGCGGCGCCAGCTCGCCCTCATTTACGGGGCCGCCCTGGGGCTGAGCTCCGTCGCGAGCGACCTCATCGAGCTGGCCCGGGGTGGCGACGAGCTGGTCGAGAAGCAGCCGGTTCCGTTCTCGGTCGCGGCCGCGCTCGAGTCGGTGCGCGACATCGTGCGGCCGATCGCGGAGGAGAAGCAGCTCGCGGTGCGGGTGCTGCCGCCCACCCGCGACCACCGCCTCGGTCACCCCGTGGCGCTCAGTCGCGTGCTCCTCAACCTCACCACCAATGCGCTGAAGTTCACCGAGGCGGGGTACGTCGAGATCGTGACCCAAGAGCTCGGCCCGTCGCAGGTCGAGTTCGCCGTGCGGGACAGCGGCAAGGGCATCGCCCCCGAGGTGGTCGAGAGCCTGTATCAGCCGCTGCGCCCGGCCGTCGGCCGACCGGGCTATTCGTTCTCCCAGACGGGGCTCGGGCTTACGATGTGCCGGAAGCTGCTCGCGGCCATGGGGTCCGAGCTCAAGGTGGAGACGCGACCGGGATGGGGCGCCCGCTTCCATTTCGTGCTCACGCTGCCGCCCTGCCCGGAGCCGGGCGCGGAGCCACCGCGCCGCACCCGACCGGGGCGGCGCCCCCGCGGTTGACAGGACCCATTACCTTTACTCCTGGATCCTGAGCGAGAGGTTTCGCGGCATCCGCCAGCTGATCGACATCCAACCACCCGTCGAGCGCGCCTTTCTCGTCGGCGCCCCGCGCAAGGGGTCCGAGGACGCGGGTCGGGTGGACGAGCACCTGGACGAGCTCGACCGGCTCGCCGACACGGCGGGCGCCGAGGTCGTCGGCCGGACCTACCAGCGGGTCGAAGCCCCCACACCGAACCTCTATCTTGGCCAGGGGAAGGTGGAGGAGCTCAAGGGCGTGGTACGGGACGCGCGTTCCACCCTGGTGTTGTTCGACGAGCCGCTCTCCCCGGTGCAGGGACAGAATCTCGAGCAGGCGCTCAGCGTGCGGGTGATGGACCGCACCGAGGTGATCCTCGACATCTTCGCGACGCGCGCCCGCTCGGCCGAGGCGAAGATGCAGGTCGAGCTGGCGCAGCTCGAGTACCTGTTGCCGCGGCTCACGCGCATGTGGACCCACCTGTCGCGCATCCGGGGCGGCATCGGTCTGCGGGGGCCGGGCGAGACGCAGCTCGAGACGGACCGCCGTGCGATCCGCCGCAAGATCTCGGGTCTCAAGCGCCGGCTCGAGGAAGTCGCCGACCATCGCGCCAACCAGCGCCAGGGGCGCCGCGACCTCCCGTCCGCCGCGCTCGTCGGCTACACCAACGCCGGCAAGTCGAGCGTGCTGCGGGCCCTGTCGGGCGACGACATCTTCGTCGAGGACCGCCTGTTCGCCACGCTCGACACCCTCACCCGCGAGGTGGACGTCGGGGGCGGCTACCGCTTCCGCCTCACGGACACCGTCGGGTTCATCCGCAAGCTGCCGCACCATCTCGTCGCCTCGTTCCGCGCCACGCTGGAGGAGGCCCGGGAGGCGGACCTGCTGCTGCACGTGATCGACGCGGCGCATCCGGCGTGGGAGGAGCAGGTGGAGGTCGTGGATGGAGAAATGCAGAACGCGGAGAGAGAAACGCGGAACGCGGAACGCGGAACGCGGAACAGTAATGCAAGTCCCGACCGCAAACGAGTGATCTACGCGTTCAACAAGGCCGACTTACTGCCGGACCCCGAGGCGTTTCTTACTCAGGTGCGGGAGCGCTACCCGCACTCGGTGCTCACGTGTTCTGTTCCGCGTTCCGCGTTCCGCGTTCCGACTTGGGGTGGGGTGGACGCCCTCCGCTCCGCGCTCCGCACATCGGCCCAAGCCCTCCGCCCCATCGCCCAGATCCGTGTGCCGGTGGGGGACGGGCGGCTCCTCGCCTCGCTGCATCGCGACTCGGAAGTGATGGCCGAAGTGCAGGTGGATGGGGTGGTCGAGGTGACGGCGCGGGTGGAAGCGCCGCTACTCGGGCGGCTGCGGCGGGCGGGGATCGCCGTCGACATCGTGCCCTGACACGCCCGGGCCGGCGTCGCGGGCCCGGAGCTGAGTGAACACCGAGCCGCGGCTTCAGCCGCGCCCTCACGCCGGCCGCAGCGTGAACACGGGCAGCTCGGGTGGACAGAAGAGCCGCGCGGGGATGCCGACGGTGCCGATGCCGCGCGTCACGTAGAGTGGCGCGACGGTGTCACCGTACCAGCCTGCGACGAAGCGGCCGCTGCCGGGTGGCGTGTAGGGCGTGTAGAACGGCAGCCGGATCTGGCCGCCGTGGGTGTGCCCGGCGACGACCGCGGCCGGGCGGGGCGCGGTGCCCGGCGCCACCGCGTCCACGTACCCCGGACCGTGGATCAGCCATATGCTCGGCTCGGCCGTGCCGACGCCCGCGAGCGCCGCCCCGAGGTCGGGATGGCCCCGCACCGGGTCGTCGATGCCCACGAGCACCAGGCAGGCGCCGCCCCGCGTCACGCGCGCCACCGAGTTGTACAGCAGCTCCACCCCGGCGTATCCGTAGGCCCGCTCGGCCGCGGCGCGGTCGATGCCCGCGTGGTGCTCCCAATTGCCG
>QHTX01000114.1 GCA_003220975.1 Gemmatimonadota bacterium
GGTCGAGCGGCACAGCGTGAGCCGCGCAGGACGCGAGCCCGACTCATGGTCGGGCTCGCGTGTTATTATCGAAGGGTCGAGGGACCCTGAAGAGCGCGAGTGAACTCGCGGCTCGGCGTCTGCCCGTAAACGGGCGCAAGGCCGCTTCGGCGGCAGGGCCGAGTCGCGGCTTCAGCTGCGCCACAAGGAGCGGGCGTGACGTTCCGGTTCACGACGGCGGGCGAATCGCACGGGCGCGGCCTGGTGGGGATCCTCGAGGGGATCCCGGCGGGCCTCGCCGTGCCCACCGACCGGATCAACACCGAGCTGCGGCGTCGCATGGGCGGGTACGGCCGCGGCGCCCGCATGAAGATCGAAGCGGACCAGATCGAGTGGCTCGCCGGGGTGCGCGCCGGCGAGACGCTCGGCTCTCCCATCGCGATGCTCGTGTGGAACCGCGACTGGGAGCACTGGCGCGACGTGATGGCCCCGGAACCGGACGCCCCCGGCGCGGAGCGGCGGCGCCAGGTCACGCGGCCCCGCCCCGGCCACGCGGACCTCGCGGGCTCTCTCAAGTACGACCGGCAGGACGCTCGGGACATCCTGGAGCGCGCGAGCGCGCGGGAGACCGTGGCGCGCGTGGCGTGCGGCGCGGTGTGCAAGCTGCTGCTGGAGCAGTTCGGCATGGAAATCGGCAGCCACGTCGTGGAATTGGGCGGCGTAGGGGCACGGCATGCCGTGCCCCTACCCGTCCCTTTGAACGAGGCCTCCGATGCCAGCCCCGTGCGCTGTCTCGACGCCGAGGCCGAGCGGGAGATCATCGCCCGCATCGACGCGGCCAAGGCGGCGGGCGACACGCTGGGCGGCGTGGTCGAGGTGATCGCGCTCGGGGTCCCGGTCGGCCTCGGCTCCCACGTCTCCTGGGACCGGAAGCTCGACGGACGCCTCGCCCAGGCCCTCATGTCCATCCCGGCGGTGAAGGGGGTCGAGCTCGGCCTGGGGTTCGCGGCCGCGCGGCGCAAGGGCTCGGAGGTGCACGACGAGATCATGCCCGGGCTCACGCGCGCCACGAACCGCGCGGGCGGTACCGAAGGGGGCATGACGACGGGCGAGCCCCTGGTGGCCCGCGTCGCGATGAAGCCCATCTCGACGCTCATGGCGCCGCTCCGCACCGTGGACTTGAAGACCGGTGGTCCGGCGCAGGCGCAGGCCGAGCGGTCCGATGTGACCGCGGTGCCCGCGATGGGGGTCATCGCCGAGGCGATGCTCGCGCTGGTGCTGGCGCAGGCGCTGCTCGAGAAGTTCGGCGGCGACGCGCTGAGCGAAACGAAGCGGAACTTCGAGGGGTACCTCGCGCAGGTGCGGGCGCGCACCCCGCGGGGGGCGGGGGCGGCGTCATGAAAAAGCACATCGTGCTGATCGGCCTGCCGGGCTCGGGGAAGACCAGCATCGGCAAGCTCGTGGCGGAGCAGCTGCACGCGGGGTTCGTGGACGTCGACGGCATCCTGGTGCGGCGCGAGGGCAAGCCGATCACGCTGATCTTCGCGGAGAAGGGGGAGGGCGCGTTCCGCGAGATGGAGCGCAAGGAGATGGAGACCACGCTCGCGAACCAGCCCGCCGTGATCGCCCCGGGCGGTGGCTGGGCTGCGCAGCCGGGCGCGATCGCGGGCGCGCAGGACCGCGCCCTCGTGATCTACCTCCGCACGCGGCCCGAGACGGCGGCGCAGCGCGCCGCGCCCGAGGGAACCCGCCCGCTGTTAATAGGTGAGGACCCCGTGGCGCGGATGCGCCAGCTGCACAAGGAGCGCGATCCGTTCTACCGAGAGGCGCACGCGCAGGTCGACACCGATCGCAAAACGCCGCAACAGGTCGTGAGCGAGGTCGTCAGACTTGCGCAAAGCAGTGCGGGATGGTAAAGATGCCGTTCCTCGTTTCGTTTGACGAAGGGTTGACGCGTGGCTGCTAAGAAGCGAGAGGTGAAGAAAACACGGAAGGCGACGGCGCGCCGCGGTCACGGCGCGCTGGTCATCGTCGAGTCGCCCACCAAGGCCAAGACCATCGGGAAATACCTGGGGTCGGGCTACACGGTGAAGGCGACGGTGGGACACCTGCGCGACCTGCCGCAGCGCGAGCTGGGCGTGGACGTGGAGCACGGCTTCACCCCCAAATACGTAACCATCAAGGAAAAGGCGAAGACCCTCGCCGAGATCAAGCGGGCGGCCAAGACGTCGGAGCGCGTCCTCCTCGCCACCGACCCCGACCGCGAGGGCGAGGCCATCGCCTGGCACGTGGCGGGCCAGCTCGGCAACGGCAGTCTGGTGCGCCGCGTCCTGTTCCACGAGATCACCAAGGACGCCGTGGCGCAGGCCCTGGCGCATCCCCTCGACATCGACCAGCGGAAAGTGGACGCGCAGCAGGCACGGCGCGTGCTCGACCGGCTGGTGGGGTACAAGACGTCGCCGCTCCTGTGGAAGAGCATCAAGACCGGCCTGTCCGCGGGACGGGTCCAGACGGTGGCGCTGCGCCTGATCTGCGAGCGCGAGGAGGAGATCCGCAAGTTCGTGCCGCAGGAGTACTGGACCATCGAGGCCGACCTCGAGAAGGACGGCCAGGCGTTCCAGGCGCGGCTGCACAAGCTCGACGGCAAGAAGCCGGAGATCAAGGACGAAGGCACCGCGCGGGCGATCGTCGCCGAAGCGCTGAAACTGCCGTTCAACGTCACGACGGTCGAGAAGGGCGAGCGGCGCCGGCCCGCGCCCCCGCCGTTCCGCACCAGCACGCTGCAGCAGGAGGCCGCGAAGCAGCTCGGCTTCTCGGCGGCGGTCACGATGCGGATCGCGCAGCAGCTGTACGAGGGGATCGAGGTCGGGGCGGAGGGCCCGGTCGGCCTGATCACCTATATGCGGACCGACTCGGTCCGCGTGGCCGACTCGGCGGTCGCCCAGGCGCGCGACTTCATCAAGCGGGAGTTCGGCAAGCGCTACCTGCCGGACGAGCCCGTCGTCCACAAGGGAGGCAAGAGCAACGCCCGCGTCCAGGACGCCCACGAGGCGATCCGCCCCACCGACGTGCTGCGCCGGCCCGAGGAACTGAAGAAGCACCTCGACGCCCGGCAGCTCAAGCTGTATCAGCTGATCTGGCGGCGGTTCGTGGCGTCGCAGATGACCCCGGCGGTGTTCGAGACCACCAAGGTCGATTTCGACCTGGGTCGCTTCGTGTTCCGGGCGACCGGGTCGCGCATGCTGTTCGACGGCTACCACGTGCTGTACCACGAGGCGCACGAGCCCGAGGAAGGGAAGACCCTCGAAGACCTGCCGCCGATCCCGCCCCTCGTCGAGGGCGACGTCGTGACCGTGAAGCAGATCACGCCCAACCAGCACTTCACCGAGCCGCCGCCGCGCTACAGCGAAGCGAGCCTCGTCAAGGAGCTGGAGCGGCTCGGGATCGGGCGTCCGTCCACCTACGCGACCATCATCTCGACGCTCAAGGCCCGCTGGTACGCCACGGCCAAGGATCGCCGCTTCGCGCCCACACCGCTCGGCGAGACGGTGTGGCGCGTCATGAAGCGTTCCTTCCCCGCGGTGTTCGACGTCGGGTTCACGGCCCAGATGGAGAACGAGCTCGACAAGGTCGAGGAGGGCGACCTCGGCTGGCAGCAGGTGCTGGGCGACTTCTGGGGGCCGTTCTCGAAGGCGCTCGACGCGGTGGACGTGCAGCAGCTCATCCACGACGTGCACGACCTGTCGGAGCTGCACAAGGAGAAGTGTCCCACGTGCGGCAGCGGGCTGGTGGTGAAGAGCGGGCGGTTCGGACCGTTCATCGCCTGCGCCCGCTACCCCGAATGCCGATTCACGAGGCCGCTGCGGCGCGACAAGGTGCCCGACCGGCCGACGGACGAGATCTGCCAGGAGTGCGGCGCGCCGATGGTGATCAAGACGGGGCGCTACGGCGAGTTCCTGGCGTGCACGCGCTATCCCAAGTGCAAGCACACCCGACCCGTGCCGCTCGGGGTGAAGTGCCCCAAGTGCGGCGTCGGCGATCTGGCCGAGCGGCGCACCAAGAAGGGCCGCAACTTCTTCGGCTGCCTGCGGTATCCGGAGTGCGACTACTCGGTGTGGAACAAGCCGGTCGCCGTCGCGTGTCCGGCGTGCGGCTTCGTTGGCATGGAAGAGCGGCAGTCCAAGACCGAGGGGGCGACTCGCAAGTGCCTGAAGTGCGGACACGAAGTCCCGGTCGCGGAGGCGACGCCGGCGGAGTCGGTGGCGATGTAGGGGCACGGCGTGCCGTGCCCCTACGCGCGACCGTGGTCGGCGGCGGGCTCGCGGGGAGCGAGGCCGCCTGGGCGCTGGCCGAGCGCGGCGTGGCCGTCACGCTCCACGAGATGCGGCCCGACCGCCCCACGCCCGCGCACCAGACCGACCGGCTGGCCGAGCTCGTCTGCAGCAACTCCTTCAAATCGGTCGAACTGACGAACGCGCACGGCCTGCTCAAGGCCGAGATGCGGCGGCTCGGGAGCATCGTGCTCGCGGCGGCGGACGCCGCGCGCGTGCCGGGCGGCGCCGCCCTCGCCGTGGACCGGGTGGCGTTCGCGCAGGCGGTGCACGAGCGCGTGACGGGCCACCCCCGGATCACGCTGCAGCGCGGGGAGGTCACGGAGCTCGAGTCCCCCGGCGTGGTGGCGACCGGGCCGCTCACGTCCGACGCGCTCGCGGCCGCGATCGCGCGGCGCCTCGAGGCGCAGTCGCTCGCGTTCTTCGACGCGATCGCGCCGATCGTCGCCGCCGACTCGCTCGACGACCAGCGCCTGTTCCGCGCGTCGCGCTACGGCAAGGGCGGGGGCGACGACTACTGGAACGCCCCGCTCACCGAGGAGCAATACGACGCCTTCGTGACGGCGCTCCGCACGGGGGAGCAATACCAGCCGCACCACGAGTTCGATCGGACGCCCCCCCCCTACTTCGAAGGCTGCCTGCCGGTGGAGGAGCTGGCGGCGCGGGGCCGCGACGCGCTGCGCTTCGGTCCCATGAAGCCGGTGGGGCTGGTGGATCCCCGGGCTGGCGCCCGGGGTCAGCCCTACGCGGTGGTCCAGCTGCGCCAGGAAGACCGCGCCGGGCAGATGTGGAACCTCGTCGGCTTCCAGACGCGCCTCAGGACCGCCGAGCAGCAGCGGGTGTTCCGCATGATCCCGGGGCTCGAGCGCGCGGAGTTCCTGCGCTACGGCTCGCTTCACCGCAACGCGTACATCAACTCGCCCCGGGCGCTCACGGCGCATCTGTCGACGCGGGACGATCCGCGGCTGCTGTTCGCCGGGCAGCTCACGGGCGTCGAGGGGTACGCCGAGTCGGCGGCGAGCGGAATTCTGGCGGGCATCAACCTGGCGCGGCTGCTGGCAGGCGAACCGCCCGCGGTGCCGCCCCCCACCACGATGCTGGGCGCGTTGTACCGCTACGTGCACACGGCGGACCCGGAGCACTTCCAGCCGATGAACGCCAACTTCGGGCTGCTCGAGCCGCTCGAGCGGCCGGTCCGGGACAAAGAGAGAAGGAAGCGGCTGCTCGCAGAGCGGGCGCTCGCGGAGATGGATCGGTTCGCGGAGCGGCTGGGGATCGGGGTGGGGGTCACGGCGTGACCGGCGCGATCGCCGCCTTCGTCGCCTTCCTCGCGAAGGAACGAAACGATTCTCCCCACACGGTCAAGGCCTACGGGCGGGACGTGCAGGACTTCGCCGCGTTCTGCGACCGCTACTACGGCGGGACCTGGCGCTGGGCGGGAGTGGACCGGCTGGCCATCCGGGGCTGGCTCGGCGCGATGCAGCAGCGCGGGCTCGCGAAGCGCTCCGTGGCCCGGGCGCTGTCCGCGCTGCGCACGTTCTACCGCTTCCTCAACGCGACCGAGGGGGTGGAGGTGAACCCCGCGCGGGCGATGCGCACCCCGAAGCTCCCACGCCCGCTCCCCGCGCACCTCGACCGGTCCGAGATCGACCGGCTGTTTGCGGACGCGGAGCATCGCGCCGCCGCCGGCGGGTTCGTGGCGGTGCGGGACCTGGCGATGCTGGAGCTGTTCTACTCGACAGGCGTCCGGCTGTCCGAGCTCGCCGGCCTCAACGACGCAGACGTGGATCTCGTGTCCGACCAGGCGAAGGTGCGGGGCAAGGGCAAGAAGGAGCGGCTCGTGCCGGTGGGCCGGCACGCCGGGCGGGCGCTGCGGGCGTACTACCGGCACCGGGACGCGCTGGCGCTGTCGGGAACGGCGGACCGGCGCGCGGTGTTCGTGAACCGGCGCGGCCGGCGGCTCACCGTGCGGGGCGTGCAGCTCGCGATCAAGCGGCTGTTCGCCGCCCTGGCGCGGGGCCGCGACCTGCACGTGCACTCGCTGCGGCACTCGTTCGCCACCCACCTGCTCGACGCCGGGGCCGACCTGCGGTCGGTGCAGGAGCTGCTGGGCCACGCCTCGCTCAGCACGACGCAGGTGTATACTCATACGTCGGTGGAACGGTTGAAGCAGGTGTATCACAAGGCCCATCCCCGGGCGTGAGGGACATGACGCGGATCCATAGCACGACGATTCTGTGCGTCCGCCGCGACGGCCACGTGGCGCTGGGCGGCGACGGCCAGGTCACGCTGGGCGACACGGTGATGAAGGCCAACGCGAACAAAGTACGGGCGCTCAAAGGCGGCAAGATCCTCGCCGGCTTCGCGGGCGCCTCGGCGGACGCGTTCACGCTGTTCGAGGGGTTCGAGGAGAAGCTGGAGCGCTACCCCGGCAATCTGCCGCGCGCGGCGGTCGAGCTGGCGAAGGACTGGCGCTCGGACCGCGTGCTGCGGCGGCTCGAGGCGCTGCTCGTGGTGGCCGACAAGGAGCACGGCTACGTCATCTCGGGCTCGGGCGAGCTGATCGAGCCGGACGACGGCATCCTGGCGATCGGGTCCGGGGGCAACTACGCCCTCGCTGCCGCGCGGGCGCTGGTGAGCTCGTCGGAGCTTGCCGCCAAGGACGTCGTGCAGCGCGCCCTCGAGATCGCGGCGGCGATCTGCGTGTACACGAACACGCACATCAACATTCTGGAGCTGTGATGGCCGACCCCACCCGGACCCCCGAAGACGCGGCGCCGCCTCCCCCGCCCCCCCCGCCCCCCCCGCCCGCCGCGCCCCCGGCCACGCCGCCGGCGCAGGAGGAGCTCCCCTGGCTCGAGGAGCTGCCGCCGCGCAAGATCGTGGCGGAGCTGGACCGCTACATCGTGGGCCAGGAAGTGGCGAAGAAGGCGGTCGCGATCGCGATCCGCAACCGCTGGCGCCGCTCCCAGGCGCCGGAGGACATCCGCGACGAGATCCTTCCCAACAACATCATCATGATCGGCCCCACGGGAGTGGGGAAGACCGAGATCGCGCGCCGGCTCGCGCGCCTTGCCGGCGCGCCGTTCCTCAAGGTCGAGGCGTCGAAGTTCACCGAGGTCGGCTACGTGGGGCGCGACGTCGAATCGATGGTGCGCGAGCTCGTCGACGTGGCGATCAACATGGTCCGCACCGAGCGCGAGGACGACGTCTACCCGGAAGCGGAAACCCGCGCCGAGGAGCGCCTGCTGGACATCCTCCTCCCGCCTACCCCGACCCAACCTCTCCCCTCTCCCCTCTCCCCGGGGGAAAAGGGCGAAGGGAGAGGGGA
>QHTX01000115.1 GCA_003220975.1 Gemmatimonadota bacterium
CGAGATCAATGGCGAGATGACCAGCGTGAGGCCGCGGGCCAGCAGCGCCGGGAGTTGGTAGCACAACGACTTCCCCGCTCCCGTGGGCAGCACCGCCAGGACGCTCCGGCCGGTGAGCAGAGGCCCCAGCACCTTGAGCTGGTGGACCCGGAAGGCCGCGTGACCGAACCGCTCGGCGAGGAGTTGCCGCGCGCGCCCGAGCCCACCGGCGAATGTCGCCATCGCGCAAAGAAAACGGGCCCCGGGAGTTCACCGGAGCCCAAACCACGCGATACGTGGCTGAACTTTGCGGGACGACCGCTATGCCCGATCCTGCCAATCCACGGCGAAACTGTTGCCGCACTCGACGCATTTCACGTCTTTGGGCTGTCCCGATACGTGTTGTCGCTTGTGACAGCCCGGGCACACGAGATGCGGCTCATGCACCACGCTCCAGGCCTTCGGTCGATCCTTCCGGACTTCTACGTTGGCCGTGGGAACGCGCACTTCGACCTGGTGCACGTCCATCACGATCCAGGACTTGCCGGACTCTTCGACGATGCGGTACCAGGCGCCGCGCCGCAGGCCTTCCTTCTCGGCGCGCTCACCGCGGCTCCGACCCCATCCCATATCGGCCATGCGCTTACTCCAGTTCCTCGGGCGTCCCTTCCCGCACCAGCACGAGGATTGCCGCCTGCGGGACGACCAGATATTTCGTTCCCTCGAACGTGATCTCCACCGCAGCCTTGCGGAAGAACAGCGCGTAGTCCCCCACCCGCGCCTGCATCGGCAGGTATTTCACGTCGGGACCGCGGATTTTCCAGGGCTCGTCGTCCATGCTCGCCGGCTCGGTCATTGGCGTGCCCGGCCCGGTCGCGACGACGCGACCGCCCTGGACTTGGCGGCTCTCGACCGCGGTCGGCGGGAGGTACAGGCCGACATTGGTGCGCTCCTCCCCCTCTTCGGGAGCGATGAGCACGCGGTCACCGACGACGATCAGGCGCTTGGGGGACTCGTCCGGCATGGGCTCCATTATACACCCTCGCGCGCCCGCCGGCCTCGCCCACGGCGGAAATGGTGATGTGGATCACGTGCACCGCTTGACAGGGCTGGGCGCCGCACTATTAATGCGCCCCTGCCGCAGAGGCTCTCGCGGCCCCCATTTCCCGTCCATGCGGAAGGGACACAGACATGCAAACCCCGATTGGCGCGGCCCAGACGGAGCAGTGGAGCTGGATTCTCCAGACGGTATGGGGCTGGATCTGGAGCGGCCCGACCTGGATCGTCGATTGGCAGGCGCTCGTGTTCCGAACGGTGGTCTTTGGGGATTCCTTCTGGCAGATCGTCGGGAAGGTCTTGTTGCTCTTCTTCCCGGCGACGGTGCTCGTCTTGGGCGTCTGGGGCACGTTGTTCTCGCTCTACACCATTCCGTTCCGTTCCGGTCGCGGACGCTTTCTGGCGGCGCTGCTCATGTCCTGGTGGGACGCAGTGCGCATGGCGTGGTTCTATTGGTTCGGCCTGGCACGTTTCCTATTGGTGTTCGTCGGTTCGATCTGGGGTCTGCTCCGGCTTGGCGTCGGGCTATTCTGGCGCACGGTGAAGAGCCTGGTTATGTCGCCCTTCGCGATGCTCGATTCGAGCTCGCGCCAGCCGGGAGTGCCGTGGATCGCGTTCGTACTGCTCTTGTTCTGGTCCGCCATCGAGGCCACGATCTTCACCTTCACGCTGCGTCCGACGATGAGCGAGCTGCTCTCGGACTTGACGGGCTACCAGGTGAACGCGCTGGCCCTCGTCGTGCTCCTGTGGTTCTTCCTGTTCATCATCATCGGGGGCAGCTTCGCCTGCATCCAGGTGCTGAACGAGGCGATCCAGACTCGCGCCATCGGGCAGATCGTCTCGATGGTGCTGGTCGAGCTGGCGGTCGCCCTGTTCGAGGTGCTCTTCTTGTACCGCGAGCTGATCGATGCCATCACGCCCTGGCTGGCCCAGCAGGGGTTCCAGCTGGGCATCGTCGGGACACTGGGGCTGGCCCTGCTGGGGTGGGTGGGTGTCCGTGGCATGACGTGGTTCTTGTTCGGCCGGTTCGGCACGCCGGCGCTGCTCGCCATCCTGGGCCGGAAGGCGATGGAGGGCGTGGGCGCCGTGCGGGCGGCCGCAACCGCGGACGCGGAGTTCTGGAAAGGACCGATCAACGCCCTCAAGGCCGAGCACGAGTGGTTCAAGAAGGAGGCCCAGCACCTGATGGAGCTGCTGACCTTGCCGGTGCTGCAGCTCGTCGCCAGCGGGTTCAACTTCTTGGTCGTCGTGATCATGGGCAAGCCGCATTTCAATCTGCCGTTCCGATCGCTCGACCAGGTGCTCCACAGCACGCCGATCTTCGCGACCGGCAAGACCCACACGGTCGAGGGAGGCGCGTCATGAGGCGTCGCGTCGCGGCACTGGTCTTGGGGCTGAGCGTGGTGGCGTGCGCGCCCTCGCAACGCGCCGAGACGCCCCGGTCGACGCTGGTGATCGGCCTGGACATCAGCGGCTCGTTCCGGCGCAACCCCAGTTTCAACGGGGCGATCGAGTTTGCGGCGCTCTACATCTACGGCCACCTGAACGGCGTCGGCGGGCTGCAGCCGAACACGGCGATCTTCGTGGGTGAGCTGGGCGGCGAGCGTCCCGGGCAGGCGAAGGTGTTTCACCCGATCCAGGATCTGAGCGGCAAGTCACCCGCGCAGATCGCGGCGGACCTGCGCGCGTGGTTCCCCCAAGAGGACCCGATCACCGATTTCAACGCGTTCTTCCAGCGCGCCGCGCTGCACGTGAGGCGCAACAACCTGATCCTGGCGCCGCTCAACATCGTGCTGTTCTCCGACGGCGAGCCCGATTATCCCGGGGCCGGCCGACTGACGCTCGAGCAGCGCTACGCGCGCGTGGATCTGAGCCCGCTCGAGTTCCTCTCCCGCAACGTGACCGTGCGCTTGCTCTACGCCGACCCGCCGATCGCCCAGCTGTGGGAGAAACGGGTCCCGCGCAAGCGCGTGCGCCTCTGGACCCAGGACGCGGAGGTCATGAAGGGGTGGCGCCGCCACGTCTTGGAAGGTGTGCCCATGGAGAAGCAGGACTCGCTCTGGTCCTGGGTGCGGAATGTCGTGGACATGCGCGTGCGGCGGGAGCGGGTGCTGTAAGGGCGGCAAAGGCGGCAGAGTCGGCACGAGCGGTACCGGCGGCGAGGACGTGACATTGCCGCCCTTGCCGTCTTTACCGCCCCTGCCGCCCTACGAGCAGTAGCGCTCGAACGCGGCCGTGAGATCCCCCGCGATGTCCTGAGCGGGTCGGCCCTCGATATTCTTCCGCTCCAACATGAACACCAGCTCGCCGTCCTTGAACAACGCCATCTGCGGCGACGACGGGGGATACCCCGTGAAGTAGCTGCGCGCTCGCGCCGTCGCCTCGGCGTCCTGGCCGGCGAACACCGTGAGCAGCTGCCGCGGGCGCGTGGGGTGCGCGATCGCGAGGGCGGCGGCGGGCCGGGCGTTGCGCGCGGCGCAGCCGCACACCGAGTTTACGACGACGAGCGTGGTGTCCCGCGCCGTGCCGAGCGCGGCGTCCACCTCCTCGGGGCTACGGAGCTCGCGGAACCCGAGGCGCGTCAGCTCGTCGCGCATGGGCTGGACGAGGCGCGGATCGTAGAGGGGTATATTGATACCGGCCATGATCGAATTATAGCGCGATTCCTTCTCCATGCGCGTGCTGATCGTCGAAGACGACCCCGAGCTGGCCGGCCTGCTGCGCGACGGCCTGCGGGCGCAGTGCATCGACCCCACCCTGGCTGCCACGTTCGCCGCAGGGCGAGAGCGCGCCGCCCTCTCGACCTACGACGTCATCGTCCTCGACGTTCGCCTGCCCGGCGGAACGGGGTTCGAGCTGTGTCGCGAGCTGCGCCGTGGCGGCGTGACGACCCCCGTGCTGATGCTCACGGCGCTCGACGCCGTGGACGACCGCGTGCGCGGCCTCGAAGGCGGGGCCGACGATTACCTGACGAAGCCGTTCGCCTTGCGGGAGCTCGTGGCCCGGCTGCAGGCGCTGGCGCGGCGGCGGCCGGCGCTCACGCCGGCGCAGCACCGCGTCGCCGACCTGGAGGTGGATCTGACGGCTCGGGAGGTGCGCCGCGGCGGGCGCCCGTTGCGCCTCACCGCGAAAGAGTTCGCCCTGCTCGAGCTGTTCGTGAGCCACCCCGGACAGGTCCTGGACCGGGCGACCATCACGGCCCACGTATGGGACGACAATCATGACCCCTTCGCCAACGTGCTCGAGGTGCTGGTGCGGCGGTTGCGTCGCAAGATCGACGACGGCTTCGATCCGAAGCTGATCACGACGCTGCGTGGCTCGGGGTACCGGTTCGGCACATGACGTCACGCTGATGCAACCCCTGGCCCGTTTACGCCTGCGGCTGACGCTGTGGTACGTGGGGATCTTCCTGTCGATCCTCGGGCTCCTGGGCGGCGGGCTGTTTATCGCCGTCAGCCACCGCGTGTCTCGTCAGCTGGACGCGTCGCTTCGCGCCGCTACCTCGGCGTTGATCCAGGCGGCCCGCGTGCGCGAGACCGAGCAAGCACGGGCGACGGGGCTGGTCGCGGACGCGGTCGATGAGCTGCACATCCCCGATCGGTCGCTCTATCTGTTCGACCTCGCCGGGCGGCCGATCAAGCCGGATGCGGCCGCCGATTGGATCCGGGACGCGGCCCGGGAGGCGGCACGCACCGGGTGGGCCGACCGCGATTTCGAAACGCCGACCGATCATATCGTCCGGCTCCACGCGGAGCGATTCGCCGGAGCGGCTGACAGACCGTACGTCGCCGCCGTCGTAGCTGATCGGCTGGAGCTCGACGACGAGTACGCGTCCCTGATCCGTGCGTTCGCCGCGGCGGCCTTGATCGCGTTGCTGCTCGTCGCGGGCAGCGGGTACGTGCTCGTGCGCAAGTCGACCACGCCGATCGAGCAGTCGATGGATCATATGCGCCGCTTCATGGCCGACGCCGCCCACGAGCTCCGCACGCCCGTCACGCTGCTCCGGACGCGCGCCGAGGTCGCGCTCGGGGAGGACCGGGACGCCACCCGCGACGCCGCGACGTTCGGGGCGATTGCGCGCGAGTCCGCCCGTCTGGGCGACATCGTGGGGGAGCTGTTGACGCTGGCCCGGGCCGACGCCGGCGAGCGGGCCATCGCGCGCGAGTCGCTGTACCTGGACGACGTGGCGGCGGAAGCCGTGGACGCGGTCCGCGCGCTCGCCGAGCACCGGCGGATCCAGCTGGAGGTCGGCGGGTTCGAGGAGGCGCGGATCAGCGGTGATGCCGCGCTCGTGCGGCAATTGCTCGTCATCGTGCTCGACAACGCCGTGAAGTTCACGCCCGCGGGCGGACACGTCCGCCTCGACATCGCGGCCCAGGACGGCTGCGCGAGCGTCGTGGTCGCGGATACGGGGGTCGGCATCCCGCCCGAGCAGCTGCCGCGCGTGTTCGAGCGCTTCTATCGCGGTGAGCCGTCCCGCCACCAGGCGGACGGCGCGGGCCTGGGGCTCGCCATCGCCCGGTGGATCGCCGAGGCCCACGGCGCCCGGATCGAGATCGGCTCGACGCCCGGCAGCGGCACGCGCGTCACCATCAGCTTCCCATTGTTGTCGGACCCATCGCCCAAGGAGCCTTCATGAGCATTCCGTTCCGTGTCCTCGCGTGCGGTGCCGCGCTGCTGGGTCTGGGCGCCGGCCCCACAGGGGCGCCGGGGTATCACGTCGCTCACACCTTCGTGCTCGGCGGCGACGGCGGCTGGGACTACGTCGCGCTGGACACCGTCGGCCACCGGCTGTTCATCGCGCGCCAGAACCGCGTGATGGTGGTCGATCCGGGTACCGGGAAGGTCGCGGCGGAGATCCCGGGGCTCGATCGCGCCCATGGGATCGCGTTCGCGTACGAAACCGGCCACGGCTTCGCCACCTCGGGAGCGGACAGCAGCGTCACGATGTTCGACCTCACGACGCTCCACGTGCTGGGGCACACCACGGTTGCGCCGGACGACGATGCGATCCTGTACGATCCGGCGACGCGGCGGATCTTCACGTTCAACGGGGACGCGCACTCCGCGAGCGTGATCGACCCAGCGTCCGGGCGAGCGATCGGCACGATCGACCTCGGTGGGGGGCCGGAGTTCGGTGTGGCCGCAGGCGACAGCAAGCTGTACGTGAATCTGGAAGACAAGGCTGCGGTGGTGGAGATCGACGCCGCCGCCATGAAGGTCACGCGCCAGTGGTCACTCGCGCCGTGCCAGGCTCCCACCGGCCTCGCCATCGACCGCGTGCATCACCGGCTGTTCAGCGGCTGCCGCAACCAGCTCATGGCGATTTCCGACGCCACGGCCGGGAAGGTCATCGCCACCGAGCCGATCGGCCAAGGCGTCGATGCCTGCCGCTTCGATCCGGGCACTCAGCTGGCGTTCGCCTCGAACGGGGACGGGACCCTGACCGTCGTCCACGAAGACGCGCCGGACAAGTTCGTGGTGGTCGCCAATGTCGCCACGAAGCGCGGCGCGCGCACGATGGAGCTGGACGAGCGCACGCATCGTGTGTTCACGGTGTCGGCCGATTTCGGTCCGCCCCCGGCCGCGACTCCGGAGCACCCGCGCCCCCGGCCCAGCATCCTGCCGGGCACGTTCGCGCTGCTGGTGCTCGAGCCGTGACTCACCCGGCCGCAGGCAGGGTGTAGCTCCGCCCGCGAATCGCCACGAGCAGCGTGGGCACGGCGAACAGCGTGATCGGCGTGGACAGCGTCAGCCCGCCGATCACGGCGAGCGCGAGCGGACGTTGCAGCTCGCTTCCGGCGCCCAGGCCGAGGGCGAGCGGGAAGAGGCCGAACAGCGTGCACAACGTGGTCATCAAGATGGGCCGGAGCCGCACGCGCGCGGCTTCGCGGATCGCCACCTCGAGCGTTGATCCCTCCGCGCGCATCCGGAGGCGCGTGAAGTCGAGCAGGATGATGCCGTTCTTCACGATCAGGCCCACCAGCAGAATCAGCCCCATGAAGGACGAGACGTTCAGCGCCGTGCCCGTCAGGAGGAGCAGCCCGAGCGCGCCCACGAACGACACCGGCGCGACGAGCAGCACCACCAGCGGCTCGGTGAACGACTCGAACTGCACGACCATCACCGCGCACACGCTCACTGCTGCCAGGCCGAGCACGAGCAGCAGCGCCCGGAACGCCTCCTGCTGGCTCGCGTACTGACCGCCCAGCACCACGCGCACACCCCGGGGCACCGGGCTGGCGGCCAGCATCCGCCGCACGTCTCGCATCACCCCGCCCAGGGAGCGGCCGCTGACGTCGGCCGTCATTGTGATCATCTGTTGCTGGTCCTCCCGCTCGAGGCTGAGGCGGGAGTCGGCGGGCTCGAAGCTGGCGAGGCTGCCGAGCGGCGTGGCGTGGCGCGCGCCGGCCCCGAGGACGGGGAGCGCCCGCAGCCGTAGGGGATCGAACCGCACCGAGTCGGGGGCCCGCACCCGCACGGCGACGGGCCGGTCCTCGGTGCGGATCTCGCCCGCCTGCACCCCCAGTAACGCCGCAGGGCCGCGCTGATCGCACTGCCCACGTCGAGCGGGGTCATGCCGATGCGGTTCGCCTCGGCTTCGTTGACGCGCATCAACAGCTCTGCCGTGGGCTCGCTCACCCCGTTGTAGAGGTCCTCGAGCCCCCTGATCCGCTCGAGCTCCGGCGCGAGCCGTCGCGCGTAGGCCTCGAGCGTATCCAGCCGCTCGCCGTATAGCTTCACCTCCACGGGTCGAGCCGCGCCGGCGAGGTCGTTGATCACGTCCGCGAGGATCTGCATGAACTCGATGTGCAGGCGGGGGACGGCGGACGTGACTTCATCGCGCACCTCGTCGATCACGGCGGACACGTCGCGCGCGCGCCGGCCGGGCGGTGTGAGGCGCGCGATGATGTCCCCGCTGTTCTGCGCCGTGGCGAACATGCCGAGCTCGGCGCCGGTGCGGCGGGACGTTCCGGTGACCTCGGGGGTGCGGGCGAGGATGCTCTCCGCGACCCCGATTTCCCGTGAAATAGTCGAGCACGAACGCCCCCTCGTCCATTTCCGGGAGGAAGCCCGTCCCCACAAGGCGCCAGAGGGCGAGGCCTGCCGCAACGAGCACCAGGGCCGCGAGGCCGATCCGCCGGGGATGATCGAGCACGGCCGCGAGCGCGCGCTCGTAGCGCGGGGCCAGCGCGTCGAGCGTGCGCTGGATGCGGGCGAGCGGGCCCGTGGCGACGGCCTCCACCTCGTGCGCGGTGACGAACTGCTCGGCGAGCAGCGGGATGACGGTAAGCGCCAGGAGGAGGGAGACGAGCACGGCCACCGTGAGCGTCGTGGCGAGCGCCGCGAAGAATTGTCCCACGACTCCCTGGAGCAGGCCCAGCGGGAGGAACACCACGACCGTGGTGATGGTGGAGGTCGTCACGGGCCAGATGAGCTCCTGCACCGCCGCGCGAATGGCCGCGAGCCGGCTCCCGGCTCCGCCCCCCGGCGGGGGCGCCAAGTGCCGCGCGATGTTCTCGGTGACCACGACCGCGTCATCGATCACCAGCCCGATCGCGATCGCCATCGCGCCCAGGGTCATCAGGTTGAACGTCTGCCCGAGCACGCTCATCACGAATACGGTGACGGCGAGCGTGAGCGGAATGGACGCGGCGCTGATCGCCGTGATCCGGGCGTGGCGCAGAAAGAGCAGCAGCACCAGGACGGCGAGCGCGGCGCCGACGAGCATCGCGTCGCGCACGGACCCCACGGCATCGCGCACCAGCGAAGCCTGATCGTACACGGGCTTGAGGTGGACGCCCGGCGGCAGGCTCGGGCCGAGCGCGGCCGCGATCCCCGCCACGCTGTCCGCGATGGCGAGTGTGTTGCCCCCGATCTGGCGCGACACGTTGATCAGCGCCGCGGGCCTCCCGTCGCCCGCGATGATACGGACGTGGTCCTCGGTCCCCACGGCCACCGTCGCCACGTCGCGCACTCGCAGCCCGTTCTGGAGCACGACCGCGCCGATGTCCTCCGCGCTGTGCGCCTCCTGATCCGTAACGATCAGGTATTGGCGGTAATCCTGCGCGACGCGGCCCACGGCCTGCACGGTCACCGCCCGCCGGATCCCCTCGGCCAGGTCCGTGTACGTGAGTCCCTGCACCGCGAGGCGCGCGGGGTCGGCGACGACCTCGATCTCGCGCACGTCGGAGCCCTGGACGTCCACCCGCCCGACCCCGGGCACGCGCGCGATCAGCGGCTTGATCTCGTAGCGGGCGATGTCGTACAGCGTGGCGGGATCGCCGCCCTCGAGGTTGTAGGAGAGGATCGGGAACAGCGACGGCGTGAGCCGCTCGACCTCGATGTCGAGATCGGGCGGGAGGCTGCCCTGCACTTGATTGACGCGCGCGCGCACGAGCTGGAGCACATAGCCCATGTCGGTCCCCGGGGCGAACGTGATCGCGATCTCGCTGGCACCGCGAATCGAGTGCGACCGGACCCGCGTCACCCCGGGCACGATGCTCACGGCCTCCTCCAGCGGGCGCGTGATGCTGAACACCACCTGCCGCGCGCCGAGCGTCGAGCCCTGCGCGACGATCTTGATGCGGGAGAAGTTGAGCTCCGGGTAGATCGCCGAGGGCAGCACGAACGCCGCCCAGACGCCGGCGACGCTGAGCAGCGCCACGAGCAAGTACACGAAGCGACGCTGGCGGCTGAGGATGTCGAACAGCGTCACGGCGGAGCCCGGACGATCCTCGCGCCATCCGCGATGCCGTAGGCGCCGGCCGTCACGACGGTCTCACCGGCCGTGAGTCCAGCGACGATCTCCGCCAGCGCCTCGCTCCGCGCGCCGACGGTGACCGGTCGGGCGTGGGCGACGCCCCCGCTGTCCACGACGAAGACCTGAAAGCCCTCTCCCTCCCCGGTCGGGACGAGCGCCGCGACCGGCACGGTGACGGCGTGGGGACGAACCGCCGTGGTGATCCTGCCGAAGACGGACTCGCCGATGCGTAGGGGTCGCCCGGGACTCTGCAGGCGCGCCCGCACCGTCACGGCGCGAGACACCGAGTCGACGGTGGCGGCGACGCCGGATACCACGCCCTGCCCCAGGGGCTCCCCGTTCGCGCCTTCCCCGGCGGTGACGGCAACCGGGTTCCCCTCCTTGATCTGTGCCGCCTCAGCCGGCGACACGGTGAGGAGGATGTCCAGCGCCCGCGGGTCCGCGATCTGGACGAGCGGCTGGCTCGCGTCCACCGACGCGCCCAACACGCCGGTCATCCGGGTCACGACTCCCGCGAGCGGGGCGCGCAGGGTCGCGAGCTGCTGGGCTCGGCGGGCCGTCACCGCTGCCACCTCCGCCTGGGCGAGATCGGCCGCCGCCTGGTCGCTGTCCTTTTGCGGCAGGATTCCCGCCTTGACGAGGCGCACCGCGCGCGCGTAGGCGCGTTGGGCATTGTCGCGCGCCGTCGTCGCGCTCTGCGCCGCCGCATCGAACGGCGCCCGCTCGAACTCGATCAGGGTGTCCCCCTCGGCCACGCGCTGCCCGGACGCGACCCAGATCCGCGCCACCCGCGTGGGCCCAGGAGGGGCGAGCTCGGCGAAGCGGCCCGGGCGGGGCGCGACGGTACCGATGGCCCGCACGATCTGAGGGAATGGTTGGCTCGTGGCGACCGCCGTTCCCGCGCCCACGACCGCCTGCGCGCCGGCGGGCGCCTGCGCTTCGTCTGCCGCGCCACGTCCTCCGTGGCATGCCGCGAGCAGCACGGTCGCCGCGGCGAGCAGTGGGGGGGGGAGCGCGCGCGTCACGGCTGGTCCGATGCGGTGAGGAGCCGGACGGCGGCGGCGGCGTTGCTCGCCGCCGCGACGTCGTCGACGTAGCGGCCGAGGGCCTCCCGGGCGTTGCGCTGCGCCTCGAGGACATTGGGGAGGGCGACTGCCCCCTCGGCGTAAGCCTGGAGCGACATCGCCGCGACGCGGTCGGCGCTGGCGAGCAGGCGCCGGTCACGCTGCACCCGCGCCATCGCGACGGCGAACTCCCGCTGCGCGCGTGCCAGCGCGGCCGCGGTTTCCCTTTGCAAGAACTCCAGGTTGGCCTGGGCACGGTCGCGCGCCGCCGTGGCCCGCGCGACTTCACCGCCGTTCCAGTTGAAGAGCGGGAGCGGCAGCGAGAGCCCGATCGTCGGGAGCGCGCCCCCCTGGGTAGGGTCGCCGTTCTCGACGCCCACCTGGAGGCTCGGCGCCGCGAACGCGCTGCGGTGCGCGAGGGTCAGCGCGCGCTGCTCCGAGCGCAGGCTGGCGGCGGCCGCCGCGACCGGAAGCGGCTCGGCGCCGAGGGATGGTACGCTGTCCGACGGGGGAGCGAGCGAGTCGGCGAGCGTGATCGTCGGCTGCTCTCCGGGGAGGGCCATCGCCAGCTGCACGGCGAGGAGCGCCTCGACGGCGGCAAGCGAATCGTCCGCCGCCCCGTTCTCGAGCTGTCCTGCGTTCACCGCCGCGAGGCGCACGTCGAGGTCACTCACGTCACCCACCTCGCGCCGCAGCTGCGCCATCTTGAGCAGGCTGTCGGCGTCGGCGGCGTTGCGGCGCGACAGTCGTGCCCGGGCGAGCGTGGCGAGGGCTCGCGTGTAGGTCGTGTCCACGTCGAAGCGGATGGTGGCGCGCTCGAAGGCGAAGCCGTACCGGGCGGCGTCCCGCGCCGACGCGGCCGCGCCGATGCGCGCCGAGCGCAGCCATGGCAGGTCGAGGGAAAGATCGGCAATCACGTGGTAATGCGGAACGTCCTTGGTGTACGTCGCCGCAAGGGCAGGATTCGGATAGAGCCGTGCGCCGTGCAGCACGGCCGCGGCGGCGGCGGTGTCGGCACGACCGAACGCGGCCCGCGCGCCGCGCGCCAGGGCCGCGGCTACGGCGTCGGCGCGCGTCACCGGCTGTTGGGGAAAGACGAATTCCACGAGCGAAACGCTCCACAAGCCCACGAGCGAGAGTGCGCGCCGCATCGCCCGGTAAGCTAGTCCGCCAACCTGTCAGGAAGCTGACACGACCGGGTGTATGGTCAGCGCCACCCGCCGGCTTCGCGCTCGACAGAGCCCAACTGGCTCTCGGTCGGCTCCGCTCAGCAGAACCACGGCTCGGTGAGCCGCGGGGGCATGGGGCGCACGGGAGGCGGCGCGTGGAGCGCGCCGCGGGGCCGCCCGCGGCCGGCGCGGGCGTACGCAACCGACCGAACGCGCTCGAACGTCACGGCGGGATCTTCCGCGGCGCGCGCCGCACCCTCGACGAGCGCGCCTATGTCGCGCTGCAGCGCGTCCATGCGAGGATCGGGATGGGTCCAGCGGTAGGTGAACCCCGCCGCGTCCAGAGGCCCGAGGAACGGTCGGATGCCCGGACGCGACAGCAGCAGCGAGCGGGGGGGGACGAGCAGGCGGATGGCGAGCTGGACCGGATCGACCTGATCGAGCAGGTGCTCGCGCTCGAGGAAACCGAGCAGGTCGAGATAGTCGTCGAGGGTGGCCCACGGTGTGAACGGCACGAACGACGGGCGGAGCGTGATTCCGGCGCGACGCAGGATGTCGAGGGCGACGCTCACGTCGGCCCGCGTGTGTCCCTTCTCGAGGTTCGCGAGCACGACATCCGAGAGCGACTCCACCGCGGACACGACGAAGAGGCACCGCGTGGCCGCGAACTCGGGGAACAGCTCGCGGTGGCGGACGATGTGCTCGATCTTCGCCGTGAAATCGTAGGTCAGCGCCGGGAATTCGGTGTGCAACGCCCGCACCAGCTTCAACGCGTGACCGGGGCCGTTCAGGAAATCGGGGTCGCCGAAGGTGATGTGGCCCGCCCCGGCCGCGACCAGACGGCGCACGTCTTCCAGCACGACGTCGCGGGGCACCGCAAAGAACCGCCCACCGTAGACCGGCGGGATCGGGCTCTGCTGGCATTCGTGCAGGCAGCCGCGGCTCGCCTCGACGTAGCCTGCCGGCGTGAGGCGGCCGTCGCGCGACAGGCTGACGTAGCGCGTGAGACCGGGGAGCGAGCCGCGACTTGGGACTGGGAACGCCAGCCGGTCGAGCGACGCGGGGGGCGGGGGGGGCGGGGGGGGCGGGGGGGCCGCGCACCGCGCTCGCGGGTCCTCCCCCGCCTCGATGCGCTCGGCGATTCGCACGAGTGCCCCTTCGAACTCGCCGCCGAGCACCGCCTCCGCGAACGGACCGAGCAGATAGTCCTGGTTCAAGAGGGCGTAGAGGCCGTAGAACACGATCAAGCAGCCCGGGTTGAGCTCGCGGATGCGCTCCGCGGCGCGCGTGCCGATCCGCAGCGCCGTATGCATCGGCACGGCAATGCCCGCCAGCCGGGCCCGCCGCACCTTCGCTTCGTCGAGCGGCTCGACGGCGAGATCGAGCGTATCCGGCGCGTAGCCCGCCCGCTCGAGGAACGCCCGGGGCCACGCGGCCCCCAAGGGCTGGTGACCGAGCTCGTAGCAGGAAATGAGGAGGATGGCTCCCGGAGCCCGCAACGAGATGCCCGATGTCATCGTGACTGCACCGCTACCGTCGCCCCCGTTGCCCGTTGCCCGAATGTTACACCAGTGGGCACCCGGGCGGCCTTGCATGACGCAACGATATGGTTGAGGTTCGCTCTATCGCCCCGCTCGGGGCGGCACCGCCTGTTGGAGGTGATCATGCCCGCGTCGACCCCGCGTCTCCAGTCCCCCTGCCCACTGCCGCGCCGCGCATTCCTGTCCGCCGCCGCCGCCGCGGCCGGTGGACTCGCGCTCGCCTGCGTCGATCGCGCGACCGGCGTCGCGATGCTCCCCCCGCTCACGGCCTCGCGTCTGCCGGATCCGGAGGCCTCGGGGATCGAGCACGTCGTGCTCGTGATGATGGAAAACCGCTCGTTCGACCACTTCCTGGGATGGCTGCCCGGGGCCAACGGGCGCCAGGCGGGACTCACCTACATCGATTCCGCCGGCACCGGCCACGCCACCTATCCCCTCGCGCCCGATTTCCAGGGCTGTGGCCACGCCGACCCCGACCATTCGTACGAGGGCGGGCGCGTCGAGTATGACGGCGGAGCCTGTGACGGCTGGCTTCGAGCGAACGACATCTTCTCGATCGGCTACTATCAGGAGGACGATCTCCCGTTCCTCGGCCGCGCCGTGCCGCAGTGGACGTCGTTCGATCGCTACTTCTGCGCGATCATGGCCCCGACCTTCCCGAACCGCGTGTACCAGCATGCCGGCCAGACCGACCGGATCAGCAACACGCTCGACCTCTCGACCCTGCCGACGATCTGGGACCGCCTGGCCGCGCGGGGACTCGAGGGCCGCTACTACTTCGGCGACGTGCCGGCGCTGGCGTTCTGGGGCGCTAAGTACGTCCCGATCAGCCGCCCGAGCGATGCCTTCTTCGCCGACTGCGCAGCCGGCACGTTGCCGCAGGTGGCGTACGTCGACCCGCCGTTCCTGGGCGAGGCGACCGGGACCGGTCCG